>DASQGB010000248.1:0-4347 GCA_035632815.1 Burkholderiales bacterium
CTGTGCGCGGCTGCGCGGGAACGAGTGCACCATTTACACGAAGCCGCCGCGGAGCGAAGAAGACCGCCACGCGATCTACGTCCTCGGCCACGAGGCGCTGCACTGCTTCGTCGGCAATTTCCACTACGCCGTAAACTGACGGCGGCTACCAACAAAACAGCGTAGGGCCGCTATTCCTTCGCGAATTTCCAGAACCAGACCAGCCCGGCCGCTCCGCACGCGAGCCATAGCGCGAGCAACCGCCACGCAGTGCCCTCTTCGCCCGGCTCAAGCGTAGGGCGCTTCCAGGACAAGAGCCGCTGCTCGCTCGGCGCGCGCGGCATGTCTGCGATGCCGGAATAGGTCGCCGTGACCCGCAGCGCCGCTCGCGGTGCAAACGCCACCGGCGGCACGCCGACATAGAACTTCACAGGCACCGAAACGTCTTCTCGCCATCCCGACGAATTTTTCTCCGTGCGGGTCACCGCGAAATGCAGGTGTGGCTCCTCCACGTCTCCGGTGGCACCGGAATAGCCGAGCAACCGTCCTGCTTCCACCGTCTCGCCCGCGGCGACCGCGACGCCCCGGTACCTGAGGTGCGCGTAGCTTGCCGCCGTCCCATCGGCATGGCGCACAAGCACGAAATTGCCCTCGTACGTGAGCGGCTCTTCCTCCGGGCTCACGCCATATCGCGCTTCCACGGCTTCGACGCCGCCGCCGCGTGCGGCGACGATCGGGATCCCCTCCGGCATGGCGATGTCCACCGCGTGCCGGGTCGCCTTGGTGAAATGAGAGGTGATCCTGCCATCGGATACCTGAGTGAACATGAACGAGAGCCCGTCGGCCCAGGGCAGGCGATAGAGCACTTCGGCGCCGGTGGATGCAGCCCAGAGGAACCCGATCGCGAGGCAGGCGACCCTCATGCCGTAAAGGCTACGCGCGCGCCGGACCCCGCGCGAGGGCGGCCTTCACCTTGTCCGGCGTGAACGGAAGGGAGCGCAGCCGCACGCCCGTCGCATCGAACACCGCGTTCGCGATGGCCGCCGGGATGGCGCAGGCCATCGGCTCGCCCGCTCCCCAGGATACCGTTGCCGGCCGGTCGATGAGCGCGATCTCGACCTTGGGCGCCTCGCCGAAGCCCATGATCGGGTAAGTCGCCCAGTCGACGCTCGTCACTTTGTTGCGGTTCCAGGTCACGGTCTCCTTCAGCGTGCGGCTCACCGTCTGCAGCACGCCGCCTTCGACCTGGTTCGCGACCCCGTCGGGGTTCACCATTTCGCCGCAATCGTGGCCGGCGCAGACGCGCGAGACGCGGATCTGGCCCGAGCTCTTGTCGACCTCGACCTCGGCCACTGCGGCCACATAGGTGGTCGCGTTGTTGTAGCGCAGGTAGGAAATGCCGCGTCCCTTGACGACTGGGCCGCTGCCGGCGTTCGGGTTGGGCCCGGGCCGTGCCTGCCAGGCCGCTAGCTTCATCGCCGCCTGGATGACGTCGACCGCGCGCGGGTCCTTCAGATAGCGCAGGCGGAACTCCGCGGGATCCGCGTGGGCGGCGGCCGCGAGCTCGTCCATGAAGGCCTCGTTCGCATAGCTGTTCTCGATCCGCCCGGGGCTGCGCAGATGCGAGGAGCGGAAAAAGGTCTCGGCGATGTGCCGCGTGTTGACCCGGATATTCGGGAACGGGTAGGGCTGGCCGGAATTCTGGAACAGGAAGCCGACCCAGTTGCCGGGACGCGGGATACCGGTCTCCGTCGCCGATAGCAGCGGGAAATCGAGCGGCTTGAACGCCGCGATGTGGTTGAGCGCGATGTAGAAGTCCGCGTTCCACGCCACCACGTTGCCTTGCGCGTCCAGCCCGGCCTCGAGGTCCATGGTGCGCGGCGGGCTCTTCGGCGCACGCGCCGTCTCGTCGGCGCGCGACCACTGCACGCGCACCGGCTTTCCGGTCAGCTGCGCGATCAGCGCGGCGTCGGCGGCGGCGTCCTCGGTGCCGTTGCGGCCGTAGCAGCCCGCGCCCTCGACGAACACCAGGCGGATCGATTCGCGCGGCAAGCCGGTGATCACGGCGAGCTCGTGCTGCATCGAATGCGTCGCCTGGGAGGACGTCCACACCGTGAGCTTGCCGTCCTTGAAGTCGGCGACCGCGCACGACGGGCCGATGGTGGCGTGCGTCTGCACCGCGAAGTCGTAGCTTGCCTTGACGCGCTTCGCGCTGCCTTCCAGCGCCGCTTGCGCGTTGCCCGCGGTCTGGGTGACCTCCTCCTTCGCCACCGGCAGCCTGCGCCAGTAGTCGAAGACGCTCGCCTGGTCCGGCAGCGGCGTGCCTGGGGTCCAGTACACCCGCATTGCGCGCGCCGCCTTGATCGCGGCCCATTCGCTGCGCGCGAGCACCGCGAGGAAATCGCGCTTGCGCACGGATTGCACGAATCCGCTCACCTTGCGCGCCGCGGAGTCGTCGACGGACTCGATGCCCGCGCCGTGCATGTCGGAGCGGATGACGCGGGCGTGGAGCATTCCGGGGAGCCGCACGTCGTGCACGTAGGTGAACTCGCCGGTAACCTTGCCCGGGATGTCCACGCGCGGGATCGACTTGCCGATCAGCTTGTACTCCGAGGTCTTCTTGAGCGCGATCTTCGGATCGACCTGCAGCTTCAGACCGTCGCCGATCAGCTCGCCATAGCGCAAGGCGCGCCCGGGGCTCGCCTTCACCCGCACCACGCCGTCCTCGGCCACCAGCTCGCTTGCGGGCACCCCGAGGCGCTCCGCCGCCCGCTCCACCAGCGCGCGGCGCGCGCTCGCCGCCGCGCGCCGCAGCTCCGAGCCGCCCTGGAAGATGGTCAGGTTGGCCGCAGTCAGCCACTGGTCGGGCGTGGTGGCGGTATCGCCCATCACCATCTCGATGCGCTCGAAAGGCACGTCGAGCTCTTCGCCCGCCATCTGCGCCAGCGCCGTGCGGCTGCCGGTGCCCAGATCCACCTTGCCGCAGTAGACGGTGATGCGGTTGTCGGGGCCGATCGTCAGCCAGGAATCGATCGCCTCCTTGGACACCGACTTCGGCGCGCGCAGCGTCGTGGCGCCCGCCGAGCCCAGCATCGAAAAGCCGATGACCAGCACGCCGCTCGCCTTCAGGAACTCGCGACGGTCGAAGGAAATATCCGGAGTCGTCATGTGCGCCTCCCGTCAGGCCGTGGCCGCGCGCTTGATGGCGGCGACGATGCGTTGATGCGTGCCGCAGCGGCACAGATTTCCGGCGAGCGCCTCGCGGATCTCGCTTTCGCTCGGGTTCTTGTTCTTCGCCAGCAGCGCCGCCGAGGTCATGATCATGCCGTTGATGCAATAGCCGCACTGGGCGGCCTGCTCGTCGATGAACGCCTGCTGGAGTCGGGAGGGCTTGGCGCTGGTGCCCAGCCCTTCGAGTGTGGTGATCGCGCCGCCCTTGAGCTCACCGACCGGCAGCATGCAGGAGCCCACCGCCTCGCCATCGATGTGGACCGTACAAGCGCCGCATTGACCGAGGCCGCAGCCGAACCTGGGACCTTTGAGCGCGAGGTTGTCGCGCAGCACGTAGAGCAGCGGCGTGTCCGCGTCGGCGTCGACGACGCGCGCCCTGCCGTTGACCTTCAGGGTGTATTTCGCCATGGCGGCCTCCTACGGTTGCGGCAGGCCTTCCGCCGCGAGGATGCGGAACTTCGCGTACTTGTCGCCGACCTTGCGGAGCTCCTTGTATTCCTTCGAGCTGTGCCAGGCCTTCGCCTTCTCCATGCTTTCCCACTGGTGCACGGCGAGGCGTTTGGCCGGCTGGCCCTCGAGCGCGGTGACGTTGTTGCTGCCCACAAGGATCTTGCCGCCCTTCGCCCGGATCAGCGCCTGCGCCTTGGGCGCGTATTCCTTGCCGTAGGCGTCGACGTTGCTCACGTCGATTTCCGCGACCGTGAAAACCGGCGGCTTGGCCTGCGCGTGGAGTCCCTCGATCGTGGCGGCGCCGATTCCGAAGCCTGCGATGACGGCCAACGCGATGCTGGTGCGTGTCTTCATGGATCTCCCCTTTGCGGTGAGCAATTGCAGATTTGGATGGGATGCGCCCCCTCCTCCGAGGAGTGCCGGACCATCATACGCCGGGCGGAAAGCAAAAAGCCCGGTCCTCTTTCGAGGCCGGGCTTTTTCGCTTGAAGATGGTCTGGCGGTAACCTACTTTCGCGTGCGCAAACGGCACACTATCATTGGCGCAAACTCGTTTCACGGTCCTGTTCGGGATGGGAAGGCGTGGTTCCAAGCTGCTGTGGCCGCCACATAGAAGAAAAATGAAGAAGTGAAGTTTGAAGTAACTGCAATCAATTCTGGATGGTGATCGCGCCAAGCGCATAACCG
>DASQGB010000249.1:0-2873 GCA_035632815.1 Burkholderiales bacterium
CCGATAGCGACGGCCTCCTCCGCGATCGGCATGACGTCCTGCGTCTTGCGGAACACGTCGACCAAGTCCACCTTTTCCGGGATTTCGCGCAGGGAGGCATAGCATTTCTCGCCGAGGATCTCGCGGTATTTCGGGTTCACCGGGATCACGCGGTAGCCGTGCTCCTGCATGTACTTGGCGGCGAAGTAGCTCGGCCGGTACCAGTCGGCGGACAGTCCCACCACCGCGAACGTGCGGCATTCCCTCAGGATGCGGCGCAGCGAATTAATGTCGTCCATAGAGCGAATACTATAATCGAACTCAATTCCGAGCGGCCCCCAGGAGACCTCCCGATGTACATTGAAGAGCGCATGTACCGTCTGAAAATCGGCGCCGTGCCCGAGTACTGCAGGAACTACGAAGAGCTCGGCATGAAGGTGCAGCTGAAGCATCTGCCGCACATGGTGGGCTACTACTTCACGGAGGTCGGCGGCCTCAACACGATGGTCCACCTGTGGGCCTACGACAGCCTCGATCAGCGCGACAAATGCCGTGCCGCGATGTCGGCCGATCCCGCCTGGCAGGCCTACCTCGCCAAGGCGCGCCCCCTGATGGAAGTGCAGGAGTCCCGCATCATGAAATGCGCGCCGTTCTTCGTGGAGCGGCTGAAGAAAATGCTTGCAGCCGTCAAGTGAGTCTGCATCCTCAGGTAGCAACCCTCCTCGAGCGCGTGGCGCGCTCGCCGCTGCCGCCGTATCACACGGTGTCGCCGTTCGTTGCGCGGCGCATCTACCGCGACACGCGCGCGGTGCTCGCGCCGAAGCCCCCCGAAGTCGCCGAAGCGAGGCTGCTGCTCGCCGACGGGGTCGCGCTGCGCGCCTACCGGCCGGTGGCGAATGAGGTCCTGCCTGCGCTGGTCTACTTTCACGGCGGCGGCTGGACCATCGGCGATCTCGATACGCACGACGTGCTCTGCCGCCAGCTTGCCGCCGGCGCGCGCTGCGCGGTGCTCTCGATCGACTATCGCCTGGCGCCCGAGTATCCGTTTCCCGCCGCGGTAGAGGATTGTGTGGCCGCAACGAATTTTGTTTTTCAGCAATCCGAGCAACTGAAAATCGATTCGTCGCGCATCGCCGTCGGCGGCGACAGCGCGGGTGGCAACCTTGCGGCAGTCGTCACGATGCTGGTCCCGGACCTGGCCTTTCAGTTGCTCGTTTACCCCGCGACGGACCAGCGCTGCGCCAGCGATTCCCACCAGCGCAACGGCCAGGGTTACCTGCTGACCAGCGAAGGCATCAATTTCTTCCGGGAATGCTACCTGCCCAACCGGGACGATTGGACCGATTGGCGCGCCTCGCCGCTGCTCGCTCCCAGCCACGCCGGATTGCCGGGCGCCTTCGTGCTGACGGCGGGTTACGATCCGCTGCTCGACGAGGGCCGTGCGTACGCCGAGGCGCTGAAGAAAGCGGGCGTGGCGGTCGAATATCGCGAGTACACCGACATGGTGCACGGCTTCGTGCTGTTCGGCGGCGTGCTGGAGACCGCCAACGCGGCCGTGGCCGACTGCTGCCGAGCATTGCGCGCCGCGTTCGAAAAGGTGCCGGCATGAAACCCGATCTGAAGACCCGCCACGGCGGCAGGATCCTGGTCGATGCGCTCGTCGCGCAGGGCGTGAAGATGGCGTTCGGCGTGCCGGGCGAAAGCTACCTGCCGGTGCTCGACGGCATGCACGACGTGCAGGACCAGCTGTCGTTCGTCATCTGCCGCCAGGAAGGCGGCGCCTCGTACATGGCCGAGGCCTACGGCAAGCTCACCGGCGAGCCCGGCGTTCTCTTCGTCACGCGCGGCCCGGGCGCGACCAACGGCGCGATCGGCGTGCACACCGGCTTCCAGGATTCCACGCCGATGGTGGTGTTCGTCGGCCAGGTGCCCAACGAGTTCGCCGAGCGCGAGGCGTTCCAGGAGATCGACTACCGCCGCATGTATGGCCAGATGGCGAAATGGGTCGCCCAGATCGACCGCGTCGAGCGCATTCCGGAGCTCGTGAGCCATGCGTTCCACACCGCCGTGGCCGGCCGGCCGGGCCCCGTGGTGCTCGCGCTGCCAGAGGACACCTTGTTCGCCGAGGCCGCGGTCGCCGACGTGCCTCGCCACCACACCGTGCGGCCGGCTCCCTCGCCCGCAAGCATTTCCGAATTGAAGAATCTTCTCGGGAATGCAAAAAAACCGTTCGTCATCCTCGGCGGCGGCGGCTGGGATCGCGAAAGCTGCCTCAAGCTACAGAAATGGATCGGTGCCGCCGGCCTCGCGGTCGGCACCTCGTTCCGCTGTCAGGATCTCTTCGACAACCGCAGCCCGAACTATGCGGGCGACGTCGGCATCGGCATCAACCCGAAGCTCGCGCAGCGCGTGAAGGACGCCGACGTGCTGTTGGTGATCGGCGCCCGCCTGGGCGAGATGACGACAGGCGGCTATACGCTGCTCGAGGCACCGGTGCCGAGGCAGACGCTGATTCACGTGCATGCCGGCGCGGAGGAGCTCGGGCGCGTGTACCGCCCGGGGCTCGCCATCAACTCCGGAAATGCGCAGTTCGTCGATGCTTTGCAGAAGCTCAGTCTTTCGGGAAACTGGAAGGAACAAACAGCCGCCGCCCGCCAGGAGTATGTCGAGTGGTCGGAGCCGCGGCCGATGCCCGGCAAGCTGCAGTATGGCCAGGTCATCCGCTGGCTGAGCGACCGGTTGCCGGAAGACACCATCGTCGCCGGCGGCGCGGGCAATTTCGCGGGCTGGCTGCACCGGCATTTCCGCTACAAGGGCTTCCGCACCCAGCTCGGCTCGACCAACGGCTCGATGGGCTATGGCTACCCGGCTGCCGTGGCGGCCAAGCTCGCCGA
>DASQGB010000250.1:0-11710 GCA_035632815.1 Burkholderiales bacterium
GGGTCCTCGTCGTCGTGGTCGGCCTCGAAAGCGATCTCCCGGCCGGTGAGGCGAGTCTCCATCTCGGCCACTTCCTCGGGCTTGACGCGCAGCTCGGTGGCCACACGCTCGATGTCCTTGCCGGTCATGGGGGCAAGATCCTTCTTCAGCGAGCGCAGGTTGAAGAACAGCTTGCGCTGCGCCTTGGTGGTCGCGACCCGGACCAGGCGCCAGTTGCGCAGGATGTACTCGTGCATCTCGGCCTTGATCCAGTGGATGGCGAACGACACCAGCCGCACGCCGCGGTCCGGATCGAAGCGCTTGACCGCCTTCATCAGGCCGATGTTGCCCTCCTGGATGAGGTCGGCATGCGGCAGGCCGTAGCCGAGATAGCCGCGTCCCAGCGCGACGACCAGGCGCAGGTGGGAAAGCACCAGCTGCCGGGCCGCTTCCAGGTCCTGCCGCTCGCGCCAGCGCCGCGCGAGCGACTGCTCTTCTTCCAGGCTGAGCAGCGGAAAGCGATTGACCGTCTGGATGTAGGCCTCGAGGCTCCCCGTGGGCATCGGCACCGGCACCGAACCGAAGAGAGGCATCGTCGCTTGCACAGTCATGTCGTAAGTTCTCCTTGGAATACCTGATTTTAGCACTCAAGTAATTAGAGTGCTAATAGGCAGCCTGGTTCCAGATCAGGGTAAACACGTAAGTGTGCACTAACACTCAATGGACTTTATCGGGGCTCGATATCCCTTAGATGGCGGGTGACGGAAAAGTGCGCGCCGAGCCAGCCGAGCAGTCCAGCCATCAAGCATACCGCCGCCGCCGCCGCGGCAGGCAGGAACTCAAAACGGAAGCTCGAGCCGTAGGACTCGGCCAGCGGCCGCAACTCGCGATTGAGCAGCGCCAGCGCGAGCGCCACGATAGCGAGGGCGATCGCGCCCCCGGCGAGGCCCTGCAGCAGGCCGAGGTAGTAGAACGGGCGCCGGATGAACGCGTCGCTCGCGCCGATCAGCTTCGAGACCTCGATTTCGTCGCGTTGCGTGAGGATCTGCAGCCGGATCGTGTTGAAGGTGACGGCGATCAGCGCGGCGCCGAGGAGGGCCGCGAGCAGCCACAGCGCGATGCGGCCGAGCGCGGCGAGCGCCGCCAGGCGGCGCGCCCAGGCGGCGTCGGCCTGCACGTGGGAGACGCCCGGCAGCTTGCGCAGGTCGCTCGCCAGCGTCTCGTGAGCGTCCGGCCTCGCGGTCAGCACGAATGCATCGGGCAGCGGATTGTGCCCGAGCGCCGCCACCATCTCGGACAGGCCCTGCACCGAAATCAATTCCTTCAGCGCCTGATCGCGGGGCACGAACCTCATTCGCGCCACCCGCGGGTCGGCTCTGAGCCTCGCGCCGAGGGCCTCGGCGTCCGCGCGCCGGGCGCCCAGCGGCAGGAACACCGAGATCTCCGGGTCGAAGGAGGCGCGGCTCGCCACGGAGCGCAGGCTCTCGAGCACCGCGTAGCCGCCCGCCGGGAGCGCGAGCGCGATGCCGATTACCGCCGCGCTCAGCAGCCCCGCGGTGCGCGAAAGGCGCCGCATCGCGAGCAGCAGGGCCTGCCGGTGCTGCCGCAGCCAGCCGATCATGCGATCCTCCCGGCTTCCAGCGTCAGGACCCGTTTGCCGTAGCGCTCGACGAGCGAGCGGTCGTGCGTGGCGATCAGCACCGTGACGCCGACTTGATTGAACGCGAGGAAAATGTCGAGGACCCGCGCCGCCGAATCGGCATCGAGATTGGCCGTCGGCTCGTCGGCCACCAGCAGCGACGGGCGATTGACCACCGCGCGCGCGATCGCCACGCGCTGCTGCTCGCCGCCGGAGAGCTGGATCGGATTGGAGCGCTCGCGCGCGAGCAGCCCGACCTTGTCGAGCGCCGCGCGGGCCCGCCGCGCCGCCTCCTTCGGGGAATGGTCCGAAAACGCCAGCGGCAGGATGACATTGTCGTGCACGCTGCGGTCGTAGAGCAGCTTCTGGTCCTGGAACACCAGGCCGACATTGCGCCGCAGGTACGGAATCGCCGAGCGCTTGAGCGCGCCGACGTTCTGGCCATTGACGATGACCGAACCGGCGCTGGGACGCTCGATCGCCGGGATTAGCTTGAGCAGCGTCGATTTCCCTGCACCCGAGCGGCCGGTGAGGAACACGAGCTCGGCCGCCTCGATCGAGAAGCTGACGTCCTTCAGCGCCTCCTGGCCGCCGGGGTAGCGCTTGGCGACCGCGGAAAAGCTAACCAACCAGCGCCTCGACGAAATCGCGCGCCACGAACGGCCGCAGGTCGTCGATGTCCTCGCCGACGCCGACGAAGATCAGCGGGATCGGCTTCTCCCGGGCGATGGCACAGACCACGCCGCCTTTCGCGGTGCCGTCGAGCTTGGTCAGCACCAGCCCGGTGACGCCGAGCGCGTCGTCGAAGGCCTTGACCTGCGCGAGCGCGTTCTGGCCGGTGTTGGCGTCGAGCACCAGCAGCACTTCGTGCGGCGCGCCTGCCTGCGCCTTGGCGGCGACGCGCTTGACCTTGCGGATCTCCTCCATGAGATGCAGCTGCGTCGGCAGGCGCCCGGCGGTGTCGGCGATCAGCACATCGGCGCCGCGCGCGCGCGCCGCCGAAAGCGCGTCGAACACCACGGCGCCGGGGTCGCCGCCGGAAGCCTGGGCGATGACCGGCACGGCATTGCGCTCGCCCCAGACGACGAGCTGCTCGCGCGCCGCCGCGCGAAACGTGTCGCCCGCGGCAAGCACCACGCTGCGGCCCTGCGACTGCATCCACTTGGCGAGCTTGCCGATCGAGGTCGTCTTGCCGGAGCCGTTCACCCCGGCGACCATGATGACGAAGGGTTTCGCGCGCGTCACATCCAGGGCGCGCTCGAGCGGCCCGAGCAACTCCAACAGCACGTCCTTCAAAGCGCGCTTGAGCTCCTCGCTTTCTTCGATCTTTTTCTTCCGAAGGGAATCAAGGACCCACTGCGTCGCCGCCACCCCGCAGTCGGCCTCCAGCAGCGCGGTCTCGAGCTCCCGGAACAGCGATTCGTCCACGCGCCGCCGCACGAACAGCTCGGAGACGGGCGTGTTGAGCACCTCCCGCGTGCGCGCGAGGCCAGCCTTCAGGCGCGCGGCCCAGGAGAGCGCTGCTACCATGGAGCGGTGCATTCTACACGTCGGAATAAGAGCGAAAAGGCAGGGAATAAGAGCGAAAAGGCAGGAAAAGTTCGGATCATCGCCGGGGAATACCGCGGTCGCCGCATCGTCGTGCCCTCGCGTCCGGGGCTGCGGCCGACGCCCGACCGCGTGCGCGAGACGCTGTTCAACTGGCTCGGGCAGTGGCTGCCCGGCCTCGCCTGCCTGGACCTCTTCGCCGGCAGCGGCGCGCTCGGTTTCGAGGCCGCGTCGCGCGGCGCGAAGCGCGTGGTGATGGTCGAGAACGACCGCCCGACGCTGGAAATTCTGCAAAAGACTTGCAGGGAGATTGCTGCGAGTCAGGTCGAGATCGTGGCCGGGGATGCGCTTGCGTTTCTGCAAAGCACGGGAGAGAAATTCGATATAGTTTTCCTCGATCCGCCCTTCGGGCAGAATGCGCTGCCGGCGGTGCTCAAGCGGCTGCCCGCCCGGCTCGCTCGGCAGGCGCGCGTGTATCTCGAATCGTCCGCGCCCATTGAGGTGGGAGAAAAGTGGGTCGAGTTGCGCAAGGCGCGTGCCGGCCAGGTGAGCTACCAGCTGCTGGAGTGGAGAGGCGATGATCAGGGCGGTATACCCGGGAACGTTTGATCCGCTGACTCGCGGCCACGAGGACCTGGTGCGCCGCGCGAGCACGCTGTTCGATTCGCTCATTCTCGGCGTGGCCGACAGCCACGCCAAGCGCACCTTCTTCACCCTGCAGGAGCGCGTCGAGATGGCGCGCGAGGTGCTCTCGGGCGTGAAGAACCTGAAGGTGGTGGGCTTCAGCGGCCTGCTGATCGAGTTCATCCGCCAGCACGACGCGCGCGTCGTGCTGCGCGGCCTGCGCGCGGTGTCCGACTTCGAGTACGAGTTCCAGCTCGCCGGAATGAACCGCAGCCTCTACCCCGACTTCGAGACCATCTTCCTCACGCCCTCCGAGCAGCACATGTTCATCTCGGCGACGCTGGTGCGCGAGATCGCCTCCCTCGGCGGCGACGTCTCGAAGTTCGTCGACCCGCTGGTCGTGAAGCGGCTGAAGGAGAAAGTGAAGTCCTTCAGCGCTGACAGCGCGGGCAGAAAAAAGTAGACCGCTGCCCCTGCACGATGCGGCGGATGGCGGCGCCGCAGCGGCGGCACGGGCTGCCCGAGCGGTCATAGACCCAGTAGCGCTGCTGGAAATACCCCTGCTTGCCGTCGGCGCCGACGAAATCGCGCAGGCTCGAGCCGCCGGCGCGGATCGCCGCGCGCAGTGTTTCCTTGATCGCGTGCGAAAGTCTCGCGCAGCGCTCCGGTGAAAGCCGGCCCGCGCTTGCACGTGGATTTATGCCGGCGCGATACAGGCTCTCGTTGGCGTAGATGTTGCCTACGCCGACGATGCGCCGCGCGTCCATCAGAAACAGCTTGATGGCGCTGCGGTGCGGCCGCGTGAGCGCGTGCAGGCGCGCCGCGTCGAGCGCGCGCGACAGCGGCTCGACGCCCAGATGGGCGAGCAGCGGGTGGGCCTCGACGCGCTCCGAGGTCCACAGCACCGCCCCGAAGCGCCGCGGATCGCGCAGGCGCAGAATCCGGTCGCCCAGCTCGAGATCGAAATGATCGTGCTTGCCGGCCGGCGTTCCCCGCGGCAGCAGGCGCAGGCTGCCCGACATGCCCAGGTGGAGGATGAGGTGCCCGTCGCCGCAGTCGACCAGCAGGTACTTGCCGCGGCGATGGATCGCCTTGACCGTGCGCCCGGCGAGGGCGAGCACTTCCCGCGGCACCGGCCAGCGCAGGCGGGGCTCGCGCACCTCGACGCGCGAGATGGTGCGGCCGGCGATCTGCGCTGCCAGTCCGCGGCGCGTGACCTCGACTTCGGGAAGCTCGGGCATGTGAGCCGAGTGCCTCGGCTGCGCACTTGTGCGGGGCACCAAATATACCTAAGATCGGTCGAACCCAGATGCCGAAGCCAGGAAGTTTCCTTCTCGCAATCGCAGTCGCTTTCGCGTGCGCTGGTGCCGCGGCCCAGCCGCGGGACTCGGATCTAACCGAGCCGACCCTTTACGAGTTCCTGCTGGGCGAGATCGCGCTGCAGCGCGGCGACACCGCGCTCGCGGCGCGCACTTATCTGGACCTTGCAAGGCGCACCAAGGATCCGCGCATCGCGCGCCGGGCGATCGAGGTCGCAACCCAGGCGAAGCTGCCCGAGCTCGCGCTCGAGGCGGCGAGGACCTGGCAGGAGCTCGAGCCGGTGTCGGCGCAGGCCCTGCAGGTGCTCGCCGCGCTGCTCGTGGCGTCGAAACGCGTAGACGAGGCCGAGCCCTACCTGCAGAAGCTGCTCGAAGCCGAAGGCGTCAATCTCGAGAACGGCTTCATGCAGTTAAACCGCCTGCTCGCCGGCAACCCGGACAAGGCTTCCAACCTGAGCGTGGTGCGCAGCCTCGCCGCGCGCCAACCCAAGCTTGCGCAGGCGCATTTCGCCGTCGCGCAAGCGGCGCTCGCCGCCGGCGATGAAACCGCGGCGCTGGCGGCGATCCGCCGCGCCGGCGCCATCCGCCCGGAATGGGAAATGGCCGCGGCCTTCGAGGCGCAGGTGCTGCAGAAGGCCTCGCCGCGCGAAGCGGCAAAGGTGCTGGGCGATTTCGTGCAGAGGAATCCCGGCTCGCGCGAGGCCCGGCTCAACTACGCGCGCGCGCTGGTCCTCGACAAGCGCTATCCCGAGGCGCGCAAGCAGTTCGAGGCGGTGCTCGCGGCGAATCCCGGCAACACCGAGGTGGTCTATGCCGTCGGCCTGCTCGCCTTCCAGCTCAAGGACTACCAGGTGGCGGAGGAGAACATGAAGCGGCTCCTCGGCATGAGCTATCGCGACCAGGACGGCGTGCGCTACCTGCTCGGCCAGATCGCCGAGGAGCAGAAGCTGTGGCCGAAAGCGATCGACTGGTACGAGGAGATCAAGGGCGGCGAGCACGCCATGCCCGCGCGCATGCGCACCGCCAATGCGATCGCCAAGCAGGGCAAGCTCGACGAGGCGCGGCAGTTCCTGAAGCGCGTCGGCGCCGACAATCCGGAGCAGGCGGTGCAGCTGCTGGTCACCGAGGCGCAGCTCTTGCGCGAGGCGCAGCGCCACCAGGACGCCTACGATCTCCTCGGCCAGGCGCTGAAGGAGGAGCCCGAGCAGCCCGAGCTGCTCTACGACTTCGCGCTCACGGCGGAGAAGCTCGAGCGCTATGACGTGCTCGAGTCGAACCTCAGGAAGCTGATCGAGGTGCGGCCCGACTACGCCCATGCGTACAACGCGCTCGGCTACTCCTTCGCCGAGCGCAACCTGCACCTGCCCGAGGCGCGCAAGCTGATCGAGCGCGCGATCGAGCTCGCGCCCGAGGACTACTTCATCGTCGATAGCCTGGGCTGGGTGCAGTACCGCGAGGGCGACCTGAAGGGCGCGGCCGAAACGCTGCGCCGCGCCTACGGCGGCCGGCCGGACGCGGAGATCGGCGCCCACCTCGGCGAAGTGCTGTGGATGCTCGGCGAGCGCGACGAAGCCGCGCGCGTCTGGCAGGAGTCGCTCAAGTCCTCTCCGGACAACGAAACGCTGCAGAAGACCATCAAGCGCTTCCAGAAGTGATGCGGGTCGCTGGGCTGGTCCTCGCGCTGCTTCTGAGCGGCTGCGCCCAGGTGGAGGTGAAGCCCCCGGCCGGGCCCCTCGAGTTCGAGCTCGCCGGGCGCATAGCCGCGCAGTACGGCAAGGAAGCGTTTACCGGCAACATCGTCTGGCGCCATGCGCGAACCGGTGACGAGTTGCTGATCAGCACCCCCATGGGGCAGGGCGTGGCGCGTATCGTGCGCGAGGGCGACGCCGTGGTCCTCACCACGTCGGAGCCGCGCGAGCACCGCGACAACGACGTCGAGGCGCTCACCGAACGGGTGCTGGGTTTTCGGCTGCCGCTCGGCGGGCTTGCCGACTGGGTGCGCGGGCGGCCCTCGGATGCAGCGCCTTTCAAAGCTGAAAGGTCTCCTGAGGGACGCCTTAAGAGCCTCGAGCAGCGAGGCTGGAGGATCGAGTATCCGGAGTACGCCGGAGCGCTCCCGGCGCGCCTGCGCCTCACCTACCAGGGAATCGATCTGCGGCTCGCCATCACGCAGTGGAACTGAGCTGGTATCCGGCGCCGGGAAAGCTGAACCTGTTCCTGCATGTCCTGGGCAGGCGCGCCGACGGCTACCACGAGCTGCAGACCGTGTTTCGCCTCATCGACCGCAGCGACCGCATTTCCATCCAGCTCCGCGCGGATGGCGCGGTGCGCTTCTCCGGAATCTTCGGCGAAGACAACCTCTGCGTTCGCGCCGCGCGTTTGCTGAAGGAGCTTGCCGGCGCGAAAAGCGGCTGCGAGCTCGCGCTCGAGAAGAACCTTCCGATCGGCGGCGGGCTGGGCGGCGGCTCCTCCGATGCCGCCACCGCGCTGCTGGTGCTGAACCGGCTCTGGCAGCTCAACTTGAGTAGAAGCCAGTTGATTGATATAGGGAATAGGCTCGGGGCCGATGTCCCCATCTTCCTCTTCGGCAGAAACGCCGTCGGCGAGGGCATCGGAGAGCGGCTGCAGGGGCTCGAGCTCCCGCCTGCCTGGTACCTCGTGCTCGATCCGCAAGTGTCGGTTTCCACGAAGGAAACTTTCCAAAACGCGTTGACAGGCCAATCGAAACGAATCACAATACCGCCCTTTTTTCCGGGGCAGGGACGCAACGATCTCGAGCCGATCGTGAGCGAGCGCTATCCCGAGGTCGCGGCGCAGCTTGCGTGGCTGAAAAGCCGCAATCCGCGGGCACGCATGACAGGTTCCGGGGCCTGTGTTTTCGCAGAGCTGGCGAGCGAGAGCGAGGCGCGGGCGCTTCAGTCCGAGTTGCCGGGTACGATGCGCGGCTTCGTCGCGAGGGGCATCGAGCAGCACCCGCTTTACGACTGGGCGAGTTAAGGGCTCTTGAATCTTAGTTGAGGGTTCTTGAATCTTAGGTGCAGGACTCCACTGGGGAGTCGCCAAGCTGGTTAAGGCACCGGATTTTGATTCCGGCATACGAGGGTTCGAATCCTTCCTCCCCAGCCAACACTACGGTGAGGGCATGACGAACGCGCCGCTCGATCGGCTGATGGTGTTCACGGGCAACGCCAACCCGCGCCTCGCGCAGGAGGTGGCGAAGCACCTGAACCTGTCGATCGGGCGCGCCATCGTCGGCAAATTCTCGGACGGCGAGGTGATGGTCGAGCTGCTCGAGAACGTGCGCGGCAAGGACGTGTTCGTGCTGCAGTCGACGTGCGCGCCGACCAACGACAACCTGATGGAGCTGCTGGTGATGGTCGATGCGCTCAAGCGCTCCTCGGCGGCGCGGGTAACCGCAGCGATCCCGTATTTCGGCTACGCGCGGCAGGACCGCAGGCCCCGCTCCGCGCGGGTCGCGATAAGCGCCAAGGTGGTAGCGAACATGCTGACCTCGGTAGGCGTTGCGCGGGTCCTCACGATGGACCTGCACGCCGACCAGATCCAGGGCTTCTTCGATCTGCCGGTGGACAACATCTACGCCGCGCCGGTGCTGCTCGGCGACGTCTGGAAGAAGCGCTACGAGGACCTGATCGTGGTCTCGCCCGACGTTGGCGGCGTGGTTCGCGCCCGGGCGCTCGCCAAGCGGCTGGAATCGGACCTTGCGATCATCGACAAGCGCCGCCCGAGAGCGAACGTTTCCGAGGTGATGAACGTGATCGGCGAGGTGAAGGACCGCAGCTGCGTGATCATGGATGACATGGTCGACACCGCCGGCACGCTGGTGAAGGCGGCGCAGGTGCTCAAGGAAGAGGGCGCCACCAAGGTGGTCGCGTATTGCACCCACGCCGTGCTCTCGGGCGGCGCGGTCGAGCGCATCGCGAAATCCGACCTGGACGAGCTGGTGGTGACCGACACCATTCCGCTTGGAGAAGAGGGGCGCCAGTGCGAGAAGATCCGGCAGCTTTCGGTCGCCGGGCTGATCGCCGAGACGATCCTGCGGATCTACACCGAGGAATCGGTGAGCTCCCTTTTTATTGAATAGACTTTCGAGGAGTCATTGCAATGGCAATCGAAATCAGTGCGCGCAAGCGCGAAGCGCAGGGCACCGGCCCGAGCCGCCGCCTGCGGCGCATCGGCAAGGTGCCGGGCGTCCTTTACGGCGGCGACAAGGACACGGTCAACATCGAGCTCGACCACAAGGACCTGTACCTCAAGCTGAAGAGCGAGAAGTTCCACGCCTCGATCCTGTCGCTCGATCTGGGGGAAGGCAAGGAGCCGGTGCTGCTGCGCGCGGTCAACATGCATCCGTTCAAGCCGCAGGTTCAGCACATCGACTTCCAGCGCGTGTCGAAAGACCGCAAGATCCGCATGAAGGTGCCGCTGCACTTCGCCAACGCCGAGAAATCCCCCGGCGTCAAGGAGCTCGGCGGCGTCGTGAGCCACGTGCTGAACGAGCTCGACGTCGTCTGCTTCCCGGACGACCTCCCCGAGTACATCGAGGTCGATCTGAGCAATATCACGGTCGGCCATTCGCTTCACGTGCGCGATCTGCCGCTGCCCAAGGGCGTCGAGCCGACGCTCAAGCCGAACGAGAATCCGGTGGTGGCCACCGTCACCATCCCGTCGGTCATGACGGAGGAAGAGGAAACCGCAGCCGCTGCCGCCGCGGTGGCGCCGTCGGAGATCCCGGCCATCGAGCAGGCCGCGCCGAAGGAGGGCGAGGCCCCCGCGGAAGGCGACAAGGCCGCCAAGGGGGGCGACAAGGGCGCCGCCGCCAAGGGCGGCGACAAGGCGGCTCCGAAGGCCGCCGAGAAGCCCGCCGCCGACAAGGGCGAGAAGAAAGAGAAGAAGTAAGCCTTCGTGATCCGCCTCGTCGTCGGCCTGGGCAACCCGGGCAAGGAGTACGAACGCACCCGCCACAACGCCGGGTTCTGGCTGGTCGAGCGCTTTGCGTCCGCCAATGGCATCAACCTGCGCAAGGACGTGAAGTTCAAGGCGCTGGTCGGCCGGGTGGAGGGCGCCGCCAAAGCGGGCCCCGCGGGCCAGTGGCTGCTCCTGCCGCAGAGCTTCATGAACCTGAGCGGGCAGCCGGTGCAGATGCTCGCCGGCTTCTTCAGGATCAAGCCCGACGAGATCCTGGTGGTGCATGACGAGCTGGACTTCCCGCCGGGCACGGTGAAGTTGAAGCAGGGTGGTGGAATCGCCGGCCACAACGGCCTGAAGGACATCTCGCAGCGCCTGGCCACGCACGACTACTGGCGCCTGCGCCTGGGCGTAGGCAAGCCGCCCGCCGGAGAGGAAGGCGCCGACTACGTGCTGCAGAAGCCTTCGGCCGAGGAGCGCGCGGCGATCGACGCGGCGATTGCGCGGGCGATCGAGGTGATGCCGCTCCTCTTCGCGGGCGACATGCAGGGGGCCATGCTCAAGCTGCACACGGAAGACAAGCCTCCGGCCGAGAAGAAGGAGCCGCCGAAGAAGGAAGTTCCGATCAAGGAACCTGAGAAGAAGGAACCGGAGAAGGAAGGCGGCATCAAGACGTCGCTGAAGTCGCTCTTCGGCAAAAAATGAAGTGCGGCATCGTGGGCTTGCCCAACGTGGGCAAGTCCACCCTGTTCAACGCGCTCACCAAGGCCGGCATCGCGGCCGAGAACTACCCGTTCTGCACCATCGAGCCGAATGTCGGCATCGTGCCGGTGCCCGACCTGCGCCTGGAGGTGATCGCCGAGATCGCGCAGCCGCAGAAGGTCGTGCCGGCGGTGGTCGAGTTCGTCGACATCGCCGGTCTGGTCGCCGGCGCGTCGAAGGGCGAAGGCCTCGGCAACAAGTTCCTCGCCAGCATCCGCGAGACCGACGCCATCGCCCACGTGGTGCGCTGCTTCGAGGACCCGAACGTGGTCCACGTCGCGGGCAAGGTCGACCCGGTCTCGGACATCGAGACCATCAACACCGAGCTCGCGCTGGCTGACCTCGACTCGGTCGAAAAGCAGATCTCCAAGTACGAGAAGCTGGCGCAGATCGCCGGCGACAAGGAGGCGCAGCGCCTGGTTTCCGCGCTGAGGAAGGTCAGCGCGGTGCTCGATGCCGGGCGGCCGGCGCGCAGCGCCGAGCTGTCGAAGGAGGAGCGCGCGGTGCTGCAGCCGCTGTTTCTCCTCACCATGAAACCCACCATGTATGTAGCTAACGTGGGGGAAACGGGGTCGAACGAATACCTCCAGCAGGTGAAAGCTCATGCGTCCAAGGAGGGCGCTCCGGTCGTGCCGATCAGCGCCTCGCTCGAGGCGCAGATCGCCGACATGCCCGACGAGGACAAGAAATTGTTCCTCGAGGACATGGGCATGGACGAGCCCGGCCTGGACCGCGTCATCCGCGCCGCGTATCAGCTCCTCGGTCTGCAGACCTACTTCACCGCGGGCCCCAAGGAGGTGCGCGCCTGGACCGTGCGCTCCGGCGCGACCGCGCCGCAGGCGGCCGGGGTGATCCACACCGATTTCGAGCGCGGCTTCATCCGCGCCGAGGTCGCCTCCTACGACGACTTCGTCGC
>DASQGB010000251.1:0-5021 GCA_035632815.1 Burkholderiales bacterium
GCCACCAACGTCGAGCAGCACATCGCTGCCACGAAGAGCTCCTGGGACGGCGCGGCCTACGACGACGTCGTGCGCCGCTGGGGGGCGCCCAGCCGCAGCACGACCCTGCAGGACGGCCGCGAGACCCATACCTGGGTCTCCGAGCGCTTCCAGCCCGCCTCGGCGGTCATTCCCACGGTCGGCATCTTCGGCGGCAGCGGCGGCGGAGGGATCGGCGCCGGGGTGAGCTTCGGCTCGGGCGCCACGCCCCAGCGCTGCGAGCGCACGCTGATTTTCAAGGAGCGGGCCGTAGTCGAACAGAACTGGTCCGGCCCACCGGACTACTGCAATACTTTTGGGCGAAACTAGCCGGGTGCGTAGGTATAACAGCGGCGACAACGTCGAGCTACTGCTCAAGCGCGACGGCAGGGCGCGCCTGCCGCTCGCAAGGCAGCTGCTCCTCTACCTCGATCCGTTCGCCCTGTTCAAGGATGCATCCCAGGGACCGGCACCGGCGCGCCAAAGCGCGCTTTCCTACAACCGCGCCATGCGCTGGATGCTGCTGCCTTACCTGCGGCGCTGGGTGGCGATCGGCTCGCTCTCGTATCTCGCGATCCTGCCGACCGAGGCGCTCGCGGCGCAAAGCTCGCTCTATATCATCCCCACGGCGGCATTCGCGGTGGGCTGCTGCATCGCCCTTACCGTGACCGCCATGATCGTCACGGTTTACTTCCTGCTCGGAAAGTAAAGCCGGCGCGTTCGAACTGGGCCACCAGGCCCGGGCCGACGGCATCGATCTCTCGCCTTGCCTTGTCTGTGAACGCGATGTCGTTCATGTCGTGCACGCCGCCGGTGATGATCACCTGCAGGATGCCTTCCTCGGCTCCGACGTTGCGGAAGGCGCGGCACACCCCCGGCGGGAACGAGATGGTGTCGAGCTCATCGAGCACCGCGTGCTCGTCTCCTTCGTCGTTCCAGCTCACCTCGAAGCGGCCTTTGAGCACGGTGAAGGTCTCGTAGGTCTGCCGGTGCGAGTGCAGTCCCGGGCCCTGTCCGGGCGGGCACACCGCGAGGGTCATGGTCATGCCGGCTGCGCCGCGGATTGGCGCCTCCGCGTTTATAGGGGTCTCGGCGTTTTCCTCCAGGCCGATAACGGATAGGAGCTTGCGCGAATAGATGACGTCGCGCGCCTGCTCCGGTATCGATTCGTTCTGGATCGGCAGCGGCACGAGGCTCTTGAATCGCGCAATGCGTTTCTGCATGTCCTGGCCGGAAATACGGATCGTCTTCATGAATTAACCTCGAACACCGAGTTTTCTCAGCAGACTCTCGCGCCGAACGAGCCACCAGCCGTACTGCTCGGGCCAGCGCGCGAAGTCGGGATCGACGCCGAGCGCGGCCGCGGCGTGATGCGGCCAGTTGGGATCGTAGAGCGCCTCGCGCCCGATCGCGATCAGGTCGGCGCGGCCCGCCTGCAGCGCCTCTTCGGCCTGCTGCGGCGTGAGGATCAGGCCCACCGCCATGGTCATCACGCCGGCTTCTTTCCGGATTCGTTCCGCAAAGGGAATCTGGAAGCCAGGCACGCGCGGCACCAGCGTCTTCGTCGCGGCGGTCGCCGAGCCGAGGATGCCGCCGGAGGAGCAGTCGACGACGTCGACACCGGTTTTCTTCAGCTCGATGGCGAAATGAACCGTGTCCTCGATGCTCCAGCCGCCTTCGACGTCGTCGATCGACGAGCAGCGCAGGAAGAGCGGCTTGTCCGCCGGCCAGCTTTCGCGCACCGCTTTCGCCACCTCGAGGGGGAAGCGCATGCGCCCCTCGCGGCTGCCGCCGAATTCGTCGGTCCGCGTGTTGGCGATGGGAGAAAGGAAGGTATGCAGCAGGTAGCCATGCGCGGCATGGATCTCGAGGATGTCGAAGCCCGCGGCGCGCGCGCGGCGCACCGCCTGGCGATAGGCATTGAGGACGACCTCGAAATCGCCCTGCTTGAAGGCGCGCGGCGCGATCCAGCTCGCGTCGATCGGCGTGGCGGTCGGCGCGACGATGCTCCAGGCCTTGTCGCCGCGCTGCGAGTCCGCCTCGGTGAGCGGGCCGTTGCCGTGCCAGGGGCGCGCCATGCTCGCCTTGCGCCCGGCGTGGGCGAGCTGCAGGGCGGGAACCGCTCCCTGGCTTTTTATGAACGTTGCAATTCTCGCGAGACCCGCGATATGCGCATCGTCCCAGATGCCGGTGTCGCCGTGGGTGATGCGGCCGCGCTTCTCCACCGCGGTCGCCTCGACGAACACGATGCCGGCGCCGCCCTGCGCGAACTTGCCCAGATGCACCAGGTGCCAGTCGGTGACGTGGCCGTCCTGTGCCGAGTACTGGCACATGGGCGAGATGACGATGCGGTTCCTCGCTTTTATCTTTCGAATTTCAATCGGATCAAAAATCAAAGGAGGAATACCCCCTTGCCGGTGGTCTGGGTGTCGAAGCTGCGGTAGGCCTCGTCGGCCTGCTCGAGCTTCCAGCGGTGCGAAAAGATCTTCTCGAGATCGATCTTGTGGTCGGCGACGAAGCGGGCGCACTCGAGCATGCCCATGGCGCTGAAGGTCCACGAGCCGACCAGGGTGACCTGGCGCCGCAGCAGGTCGGGGCTGACATCGAGCGTGACTTCGCCGCCTTCGCCGACGTAGCAGGCCGTGCCCCAGGTCTTCACGCAGCGCACCGCTGCCCGCCGCGCCGCCGCGACGCCGGTGCAGTCGAGCGCGAGATTCACGCCTTCGCCGTGGGTGAGATCTTTCAGGCTCTGAACTGCATCCTCTTTTGAAAAATCAATGGTTGCATCGGCACCGAATTCGCGCGCGAGGGCGAGGCGCTCCGGCCCGGTCTCCACCGCGATGACGCGAGCGCCCATCGCCGCGCCGAGCAGGGTGGCGGAGAGTCCCACCGGGCCCTGGCCGAACACCGCGAGCGTGTCGCCGCCGGCGATGCGCATGCGCCGCAGCGCGCCGTACGCGGTGCCGGTGCCGCAGGCGACCGCGGCGCCTTCGGCGAAGCTGAGCTCCTCGGGCAGCGCCACCAAGGTCCTTGCCGGCACTTTCAGGAAATCCGCATGGCCGCCGTGCGCCGTGACGCCATAGACCGTGATGCCGGCGCGGCAGAGCTGCGACCAGCCCAGGCGGCAGTGCCGGCACACGCCGCAGCCCGAGTAGTGATGATCCATGACGCGCTGGCCGATCGGCGCCTCGCGCTCCGAGACCCCCGGCCCGCGCGCCACCACCACGCCGCAGGGCTCGTGGCCCGCAATAGAGGGTTCACTGAGCGTTCCCAAACCAAGAGCGGCTTGCGCGGCACCGGGCGGCGAGCGGTAGAACTTGAGGTCCGAGCCGCACATGCCCGAGGCCTTCATCTCGATCACCACCTCGCCGGGCCCGGGGGTCGGATCGGGAAAGTTGCGCAGCTCGAGCTTGCGGCTGCCGAGGAAGACGACTCCGCGCATGCTCAGTTCTGCTTCGCGATCCGGGTCTTCTTGCCGTTTCCGGATTTGAGGCTCATCGCGGAGGCCGAGCCTTTGCCCTTCCAGTCGTCCTCCTTGATCCTCTCGCCGAGGAAATTGAGCTCGACGGTGACGTCGTCCGGATCCTTGAGAAAAATCTGGAACAGCGGCGGCTTCGCATCCGGGAAGCTGCGAAAGTGCATCTCCACCTGGTTCTTCTGAATGCGGCTGCGCACCTCGCTCGCGTTCTTGGCGAGGAAGGCGATGTGGTCGACCGAGCCCGAGCCCGACGTTCCCTTCGGATGCTTCTTCAGCAGGAACTGGTCGCGGATCTCGTTGGGCTCCTGCGAGGCGAGGTGCACGCAGATGTTGTCGCCGGTCTTCAGCCAGTAGCCGGGAAAGCCGAAGTCGGGCCGCTCGGCGAGCTCGAGGCCGAGGACCCTCTGGTAGAAGTCCTTCGTGCGCTCGAGGTCCCGGGCGACGAGCAGAAAGTGGTTCAGTTCGGTGACGGGCATTGGCGCCTCCTGTGTGCAAGGCCGCATTCTATTTGACAGGCTGGCGGCATTGCCTTAGTGTGCCATCTACATGGATGGTACAAGGATGGTACAGAGATGGCTCAGCCCCGCGCGCTAGAACCGCGGCGAAAGGAATCCGAGTCCGAAAAGATCACCATCAATCTCGGCTTTGTCGATCTCGGGCACATCGATTTGCTGGTGGCGGAGGGGTTCTATTCCAATCGCACGGACTTCATCCGCACCGCGATCCGCAACCAGGTTCTCACGCACGACGAGGTGCTGAAAAAGAGCGTCGCACGCCGCTCGATGGTGCTGGGACTGCAGCGATACACGCGCCAGGATCTTGAAAACGTGCTGGCGTCGGGCGAGAAGCTGCACATCCACGTGCTGGGCCTCGCGACGATCGACGACGACGTTCCTCCGCAGCTCGCCCTGCGCACCATTGCCTCCGTAGTGGTCCTTGGCGCCTTGCGCGCCAGTCCCGACGTGAAGGCGGCCCTGGCCGATCGCGTCCGCTAGGTTTTTTGCTCCATCTCGAAAGGAATCATGGCTACGAAAAACGGATTTCCATTTGCCCTCGCTGAAGCGACTGAACTGACGCGTGCAGGTCGTCTGCTGGAAGCTACTGCAGCGATTCAGCGCGTCCTTCGTCAGCAGGATGCGCCGGACCACGATGGCCGCGTCATCGACGCCGAATTTGCACGGGTAGAAGAACCTGAAGGCCAGCCGGGAGACTTTGTCAGCGGGTCCTATACCAATCAGGCCGGGACACGCCCCTACAAGCTCTATGTTCCGGCTGGGTACGCGGGCAAGGCGCTGCCGATGATCGTGATGCTCCACGGCTGCACGCAAACGCCCGACGATTTCGCCGCCGGCACACGCATGAACGCGCTCGCCGAGGAACGCGGATGTTTCGTTCTCTATCCCGCGCAGACGCAGGCTGCCAACCGCTCGCGGTGCTGGAACTGGTTCAAGCGGGGTGATCAGCGACGAGACAAAGGCGAGCCGGCAATAATCGCCGGGATGACGCGCGAGGTTCTAAATCGCTA
>DASQGB010000252.1:0-6267 GCA_035632815.1 Burkholderiales bacterium
GTTCAGCGCGCGCAAGCGGTAATGCGGCACCGAGGCGTAAAGGTGGTGCTCGATGTGGTAGTTGACGCTGTGCGGGAAGATCAGCCACTCGAGCCAGGCCGGCGCCACGTTGGTGCGCGCAGCGGTGAGCGGCGAGGAGAAATCGGTGGTGGCGCCGTGCTCGGCGATGGCGCGCAGGCGCAAGATGGCCTGGACCACCGTGACCAGCGGGAGGATCCACAGCACCAGGTACTGGAGCAGGTAGCCGCTCCAGGCGAAAAGCAGCAAGAGAGCCAAATGAAAAACGATCACCGCGTCGCGGTCCCGCCGCGCTTGGTTCCTCAGCTTGTCGGAGGTGTCGTCGAGCGGGCGCATCGCGACCTTGGTCGCCGTATTCAGGGCGGGCGCGCCGCCGAGGAAGTAGGCGTAGGTCTTCCACGCCGTCAGCCCTGAGAGATCCTTCAACAGCTTGCGCATCAAATACCATTTTCCTCTGGGGTAACCCCCATGCAAGGCCGTGTCCGGATCCAGCTCGCCATAGAGATTGTTGTGGTGCAGGCGGTGGATCACCCGGTAGGTGCGCATCGAAAGACCCTGCACCATGGCGCAGGCGCGGCCGACCGCGTCATTCAGCCGGCGGTTGTCGTAGAGCAGGTAATGCGCCGCGTCGTGCGCGATCACGAACAGCGCGTGCTGCCGGGATCCGATGATCAGGATTGAAATGAGAATGACGAAAGGCTGTGGCCAGTAATACAGGGCCACTGCGATTACGGCGGCGAGCACCGCGACATCGTGCAGCACCGCCGCGGTTGCGCACCAGCCCGATCGGCGCGTGAGTCGAAGGACGACTTCCTTGGGCAGCTCCTTGCGGAAATCGTCCTTGAACTCTTCTCCGGTCACTGAACTCCGCCGATGAGGATGTATTTCACTTCGAGGTACTCCTCGAGGCCGTACTTGGACCCCTCGCGGCCGAGGCCGGACTGCTTCACCCCGCCGAATGGGGCGATCTCCGTCGAGATGATGCCGACGTTGGCGCCGACGATGCCGGTCTCCATCCGCTCGGCGACCCGGAAGATGCGCCCCACGTCGCGGCTGTAGAAGTAGCCCGACAGTCCGAACTCGGTGTCGTTGGCGAGCCGGATCACCTCTTCCTCGGTCTTGAAGCGGATCAGCGGCGCCACCGGGCCGAAAGTCTCCTCGTGGGAGACGAGCATATCGGGGGTGACATTGGTGAGCACCGTGGGCTGGAAGAACAGGCCGCCGCGCTGATCGCGTTTTCCTCCCAAGATCACTTTTGCACCTTTGCCCACAGCATCCGCGACGTGCTTCTCGACCTTCTGCACGCCCTGCTCGTCGATCAGCGGCCCGATCACCACGCCGGGCTCGTTGCCCGCGCCGACCTTGAAGCCCTTCACTTTCTCCGTGAGCTTGGAGGCGAAACTGTCGTAGACGCTGTCCTGCACGTACAGGCGGTTGGCGCAGACGCAGGTCTGGCCCGCATTGCGGTACTTGGAGGCGAGGGCGCCCTCGACCGCGGCGTCGAGGTCCGCGTCATCGAACACGATGAACGGCGCATTGCCGCCGAGCTCGAGCGAGAGCTTCTTGACGGTGTCGGCGCACTGCTTCATCAGGATGCGGCCCGTCTCGGTCGAGCCGGTGAAGGAGAGCTTGCGCACCTTGGGGTTGGCGCACAGCTCGGCGCCGATCGCTTTCGAATCGCCGGTGATGATGTTGAGCACGCCTTTCGGGATGCCCGCGCGGCCGCCGAGCTCGGCCATCGCGAGCGCCGAGTACGGCGTCTGGCCCGCGGGCTTGATCACCACGGTGCAGCCGGCGGCGAGCGCCGGCCCGGCCTTGCGCGTGATCATCGCGTTGGGGAAGTTCCAGGGCGTGATCAGCGCCGCGACGCCGATCGGCTGCTTGATCACCAGGACCCGCTTGTCGGCCTGATGCGTGGGGATCACGTCGCCGTAGGCGCGCTTGCCTTCCTCGGCGAACCACTCGATGAACGAGGCACCGTAGGCGATCTCGCCGCGCGCTTCCGCCAACGGCTTGCCCTGCTCGGCGGTGAGGATCTGCGCCAGGTCCTCCTGATTCGCCATCATCAGGTCGAACCACTTGCGCAGGATCGCGGCGCGCTCCTTCGCGGTCTTGGCGCGCCATGCCGGCCAGGCACGCTCGGCGGCCTCGATCGCGCGCCGCGCCTCGTCGGCGCCCATTTTCGGCACGTTGCCGAGCACCGCGCCGGTGGCGGGGTTGTTGACGGAGAAGGTTTTCTGCGAACCAGCCCATTCGCCGTCGATATAGCACTGCTCGCGGAACAGCTTCGGATCCTTGAGGGGAAGGGCCGGCAGGCCGGCCTGGACGGGTGCGTTCATGGGCGGCTCCTCGAAACCCCAGATTTTACTCTCGCAGCATGGTTAAAATGCCTGCGCCTAGAGGAGGCCCTCATGAGAATCGTCCTTGCATTGCTTTTGTCGCTTGTCGCCGTCGGCGCGCAGGCGCAATACCCGCAACGCCCGGTGCAACTGATCGTGCCTTGGGGCGCCGGCGGCGGCACCGACGCCACCGCGCGCATCATCGGCGCACTGATGGAAAAAGAGCTGAAGCAGCCGTTCAACGTGGTGAACCGCACCGGCGGCTCCGGCGTGGTCGGCCATGACGCCATCGCGAGGGCGACGCCCGACGGCTACACCATCGGCCTGATCACGGTCGAGATAACGATGATGCATCACGTCGGTCTCACGCCGCTCAAGCACACCGACTACACGCCGATCGGTCTGATGAACGCCGACCCGGCAGGGGTCAACGTGCGCGTGGACTCGCCCTACAAATCGGTCAAGGACCTGCTCGCGGCGATCAAGGCCAATCCCGGAAAATTCAAAGCCTCGGGCACCGGACAGGGCGGGATCTGGCATCTCGCGATCGCGGGGCTGCTCAAGGATCAGGGTATTGAACCGAGTGCCCTCCCCTGGGTGCCCTCGCAGGGCGCCGCGCCCGGACTTCAGGATCTGGTTTCCGGCGGCGTCGAGGTGGTGCCGTGCTCGATTCCCGAGGCGCGCGCCATGATCGACGCCGGCAGGGTTCGAGCGCTCGCCATCATGGATGACAATCCGCCCGCGCTCTATCCCAACGTGCCGACGCTGAAGAAGGAGATCGGCAGCAACTGGCAGATCGCCGCCTGGCGCGTCATCGCGGCGCCCAAGGGCATTCCTGCCGATGTGCAGCGGACGCTCGTGACTGCGCTGAAGAAAGTGTACGACTCCAAGGACTACAAGGACTTCATGGCAAAGCAGGGGTACGGCACCGTGTGGGCCGATCCGGAGGGCACGGCGAAATTCATGGCGGCCTCCGACGCCAACCTCGGAGCGGCGCTGAAGGCGGTCGGGCTGGCCAAATAACCGGCGCGTGAAGCTCAACGACGCGCTGCTGGGAATCGTCTTCCTGGCGCTGTCGGTCGCGGTCCTGGTCACCATCCAGGGCTATCCGAAGATCCCGGGCCAAAGCATTGGCCCGGGCGCTTTTCCAGGCCTGATCGCGATCCTGCTCGGCGGCTGCTCCTTCGCGCTGATCTGGCGCGGCTGGCGCGAGCGCCGCGAGCAGCACTTTGTGGCCATGGGCGCCTGGCTCGCCTCGCCGCGCCACCTGCTCAACTTCCTGCTCACGGTCGGCGCGCTCGCGTTCTACGTCCTGGCCGCGGAAAAGATCGGCTTCCTGATCTGCGGCGCCGTGATCCTGCTCGCGCTGTTCCTTGCGCTGCGCGTGAAACCCTATCTGGCCGTCGCGCTGGCGCTCGCTGTGCCGGTGCTGATTCACCTCATCTTCTACAAGCTGCTGCGCGTGCCGCTGCCCTGGGGCGTGCTGCCCGTGCTCTGGTAACACCGTGCTCGCTGCCTATGCGCAGGCTTTCTGGCTGATATTCGACCCGTATGTCCTGACGGTGATCTTGTGCTCGGCGCTGTTCGGCCTGTTCGTCGGCTGCATACCCGGACTCA
Organism: Burkholderiales bacterium; assembly: GCA_035632815.1. GTDB lineage: Bacteria > Pseudomonadota > Gammaproteobacteria > Burkholderiales > SG8-39 > SCGC-AG-212-J23. Next base: position 3,975 of record DASQGB010000252.1, read on the forward strand.
CGGCCACCATGGCGACCGCGCTGCTGGTGCCGATCACCTTCTTCATGCCCCCGGTGCCGGCGGTCGCTGCGATCGTCACCTGCACCGCAATGGCGATCTTTGCCGGCGATATCCCTGGCGCGCTGCTGCGAATTCCGGGGACGCCCGCGTCGGCGGCGTATACCGACGAAGCCTACGCCATGACGAAGAAAGGCCAGGCCGAGATGGCGCTCGGCGCGGGGCTCGTGTTCTCGGCCATCGGCGGCCTGTTCGGCACCGCGCTGATGATCACGTCGGCGCCCGCCCTTGCGGAGATCGCACTCAAGTTCAGCGACTACGAGTACTTCTGGATGGTGGTGCTGGGACTCGCGGGCGCCGTCTTCATCGGCAACTCGAGCATCCTGAAGGCGAGCATGTCCCTGCTCCTCGGGCTGCTCGTCGCCTGCATCGGGCTGGACAACCCCGCCGGGTATCCGCGATTCACCTTCGGCAACGCGGAGCTCACCGGCGGCGTGAGCCTGATTCCGATGATGGTGGGCATGTTCGCCGTCTCCGAGATCCTGCGCTTCATGGTGCACATGGATCCTCCCCTGAAGCTCGCCACCGAAAAGATCGGCAACGTGTTCAAGGGCATGTGGGGGCTGCTGGTGAAGTACAAGTGGCCCCTGGTGCGCGGCAGCGCGCTCGGGACGGTGATCGGAATCCAGCCGGGCTCCGGCGCCGACATGGCTGCCTGGATGTCCTATGCCATGTCGAAGAAATTTTCCAAGGAGCCCGAGAAGTTCGGCACCGGGCACGTTGAGGGCATCGTCGAGTCGGGGGCCGCGAACAACAGCTCGCTCGCCGGGGCCTGGATCCCCGCGCTGGTGTTCGGCATTCCCGGCGACTCGATCACCGCGATCGCCATCGGCGTGCTCTATCTCAAGGGCATGAACCCCGGACCGACGCTGTTCATCAACAATCCACAGAACATCTACGCCATATTCCTGGTCTTCATCCTCGCCAACCTGATCATGCTTCCCCTGGGCTGGCTCGCCATCAAGGCGGCCAAGAACGTGCTGCGGCTCCCGCGCAACATCCTCATGCCCACCATCCTGCTGTTCTGCATCGTGGGCTCCTTCGCCATCAACAACACCGTATTCGGCGTGTTGCTGATCCTCGTGTTCGGGCTGCTCGCTTTCGTGCTCGAGGAAAACGGCTTCCCCGTCGCCCCGGCGATTCTCGGCGTAGTGCTGGGGCAGATGATGGAAGAGAACTTCATCAAGTCGATGATCAAGTCGGATGGCGATGTGACCGCGTTCGTCACCCGGCCGATCGCGGGCGGCCTGGCCCTCGCCACGTTCGTCATCCTGTTCTGGCCGGTGGGCGCCTGGATCTGGCGGCGATATTTGCGGCCGCAGCGGGTGTAGGATCGAAGTTCCTTGGAGGAGGACCGAAAAATGATCAAGTTTGCCGTCAACGGCAAGGAAGCCCATTCCGAGCAGCCAGCCGATACGCCGCTGCTGTGGGTGCTGCGCGATGAGCTCGGGCTCACCGGCACGAAGTTCGGCTGCGGCATCGCGCAGTGCGGCGCCTGCACGGTGCACGTCAACGGCGCACAGACGCGCTCGTGCGTGACGCCGGTTTCCGCGGTTGCGGGCAAGAAAGTCACCACCATCGAAGGGCTGTCGCCCGCCGCGGACCATCCGCTGCAGAAAGCCTGGATCGCCGAGCAGGTGCCGCAGTGCGGCTACTGCCAGTCGGGGCAGATCATGGCCGCCGCGGCTCTGCTCGCGAAGAACAAGCAGCCGACCCGAGAGCAGATCGTGCAGCACATGAATGGCAACCTCTGCCGCTGCGGCACCTATAACCGCATCGTCCGCGCGATTCAGCGCGCCTCCAAGGAGGTGTAGCCATGAACGAGCGAAACCAACTCGAGCTTCTCAGCTTCAGGGTCAGCCGGCGCGCTTTTCTCGGCGGCACAGCGGGATTGGCATTCTCTTTCAGTCTGGGACTGGGTCTTGCCAGTCAGGCACGCGCGCAATCCACTGGAAAACTAAACGCCTACGTCTCGATCGCGCCTGACGGCACGATCACCATCCAGTCGCCGGCCCCGGAAATGGGCCAGGGCATCATGACCGGCCTGCCGATGATCGTCGCCGAAGAGCTCGACGCCGACTGGAGCAGGGTTCGGGTCGAGCAGTCGCCGACCGATGCCGCCTACCACCATCCGATCTTCAAGGCGCAATACGTCGTCGCGAGCATCTCAACGCTCGGCTACTGGACGCCGTTGCGCGTTGCCGGCGCACAGGCGCGCCGCGTTCTCCTCGACGCC
>DASQGB010000253.1:0-2873 GCA_035632815.1 Burkholderiales bacterium
CAGGCGGTCACCGGGCTTCTGGCCGTCATCACCGGCAGCACCGCCTCGCGAACGGCCCGCAGCAGAACCGTGTCGTCCCACGGTGACTGCCCGACGAAATGCAGCAGCGACTGATGCTCCGCCGCCGTCCGCTCCGGGCGAAGCCGGGCTGCCATCGGCTCCACCGACTTGCGCTCGCCTGGCAGCAGCAGGCCGACGCAGTACCGCCGGAACGGCGCCACCCGATCCTTGTGCCCGAGACACCGCGCAAGCGCCTCGACATACGCCGAGAACCGCGCTTCACTGCCCTCGTTGCTCCATTGAAGATCCATCGCTGCCCCCTGATCCAGCTTGAATCTTCAATCATACCGCAACATCTTGGGGCACGCATCGTTCTCACTGCAGATTTTGTGACTCAGTAAGACTAAGAGTCTGACTCAAAAGTTCCTGTAGCGCGCGATCCGTCGTGACATGAGCTTGATCATGGCGATCTGGAAGAGGGTCTTTGCCGTGGCGGCGAAGCGCTCGACGTCCTTGGAAAGGCGCCGGTTGATGCAGGCCCATGCGAAGGTGCGCTCGACGACCCACCGCTTCGGCTGGACGACGAAGCCGGAGGCCGTTCGCTTGATGATCTCGACCGGGCGCGGGGCGGCATCGGCGACGCGCGGGCCCTGGTATCCGGCATCGGCGAAGAACCTTTCGATGAACGGGAAGCGCTGCGTGATCCGCTCGAGGACGAGAGCGGCGCCGTCGCGATCCTGTATGCCGGCGGAGTGGACTTCGATCCGCGGCATCAAGCCGAGCATGTCGGTGACGACGTGACGCTTGCGTCCCTTGACCCGCTTGCCAGCGTCGAACCCCACGGTATCGCGCGCCTCCGGCCCGGTTTTGACGCTTTGGCTGTCGATGATCGCCGCCGAGGGGCTCTCGTCGCGCCCCTCCAGATCCCGGCACCGCCGGTAGAGGGCGTCGTGGAGATGCGCCCAGACGCCGCCCGCGATCCAGCTTCGGAAGTAGCCGTAGACCGTGCTGCGCGGCGGGAAATCTCGCGGGAGCATCCGCCACTGGCATCCCGTCTGAAGCAGATAGAAGATCGCGTTGACCACCCGCCTCAAACAAGTTGAGCGCGGGCGACCTCCATGACGCGCCGCGCGTCCCGCTCGCTCGCACATAGCCCGGATTTCTCACCACGGTAGGTGCATCGGGGTCCTGAACGTGGGAAAGTGCTTCTGCGACAAAGACTTGACCCGACGCAGGAGAGTTCCCCGATGCCGACAGAATGTAGCGCAGAACCGATGCGTTTTGCACGGGTCGATGGCCGGGTGGTGGTTGCAGATTTCGATGGTGGAACGATCACCTCGAACGCGGGCGGCTTGTTGCTCGGGGCCACTGACCGGGCGATCGGCCTTGTCGAGCGCTTTGCGGCGTGCTTCACGGACGGCCGTTCGGCGGGGCGCGTGGTGCATGAGGTGGCGACGCTGGTCGGCCAGCGGGTCTTCGGGATCGCGCTCGGCTACGAGGACCTCCTCGATCACGACCAGCTGCGCCACGATCCGGTGCTCGGGGTGGTGCTCGGGCGGCTCGAGGTGCGGCACCGGCGCTGCGCGCCGCTTGCCGGCAAGAGCACGCTCAACCGGCTGGAGCATGGCGCGCCGGGGGCCGATCGCTACCGCCGGATCGCGCATGACCCCGAGGCCATCGCCCGGCTCTTCGTCGAGCTGTTCCTCGAGGCGCACGACCGGCCGCCGCGGGAGATCGTGCTCGATCTCGACGCCACCGACGATCCGCTGCACGGCCACCAGGAGGGGCGCTTCTTCCACGGCTACTACGACTGTCACTGCTACCTCCCACTCTATGTCTTCTGCGGCCGGCATCTGCTGGCGGCGAAACTGCGGCGCTCCAACATCGACGCCTCGGCCGGGGCGGTCGAGGAGATCGCCCGGATTGTGGCGCAGATTCGTGCGCGCTGGCCGCGGGTGCGGATCATCCTGCGCGCCGACAGCGGCTTCGCCCGCGAGGCGCTGATGGCCTGGTGCGAGGACAACCGCGTCGATTACCTCTTCGGCCTCGCCCGCACCAGCCGGCTGGTCGAGTACATCGCCATCCCGCTGGCCTGGGCCGAGGACGATGCCGAGCGGACCGGCAAGCCCGCGCGCCGCTTCGCCGACTTCCGCTGGACGACACGCGAGAGCTGGAGCCGCCGTCGGCGTGTCGTGGCCAAGGCGGAATGGATGCCCGACCGCGGCGCGAAGGGCGCCAATCCCCGCTTCGTCGTCACCTCGCTCAAGCCCGGCACCTATGAGGCCCGCACGCTCTACGAGCAGATCTACTGCGCGCGGGGCGAGATGGAGAACCGCATCAAGGAGTGCCAGCTCGATCTCTTCGCCGATCGCACCAGTGCCGCGACCATGAAGGCCAACCAGCTGCGCCTGTGGTTCGCCTCCCTGGCCTATGTGCTCGTCTCGGCGCTGCGCCGCATCGGCCTCGCCCGGACCGAGCTCGCCACCGCCACCTGCGGCACCATCCGCCTGAAGCTGCTCAAGATCGGCGCCCTGGTCACCCGCAGCGTCCGCCGCATTCGCATCGCGATGACCTCGGCCTGTCCCGACGCCGACACCTTCCGCCGCGCCCACGGCCGATTATGCCCTTGACCGCCCGGAGCCCCGTCCCGCCCATCCGTCAACACCGCCAAACTGCACCAGTCCTTACCGCGCCAAACAGCGCCGCCCACAGGCGCGCTCTTCGACCCGACACTCCCCTGCAGGCCACCACCAACCGAACGCACCCATCGCACCATCGCAGGTGAGAAATCCGGGTTAACGGATGCTCGCGACGGTCCAGAATTGAGTCTGAATATGCTTGCAAAAACCGATAGATACAAAGCGTCCAGATCT
>DASQGB010000254.1:0-1832 GCA_035632815.1 Burkholderiales bacterium
GCCGGTGATGAAACTCGCCGCGGGGCTGCAGAGAAACAGGATGGCCGCGGCGATGTCGTCGACCTCCGGCAAGCGGCCGAGCGGCGTGTGCGCCATTACGGTCTGCAGCCTTTCGGGATTGGAGAAGATCGGCACCGTCAGGCCGGTCTTCACGAAAGTAGGCGCCACGGCGTTGACGCGGATGTTGTCGGCTGCCCACTCGAGCGCCAGCGCGCGAGTCAGGTTGACCACCCCTCCCTTGGAAGCTTGATACGACGCGTTCGGAAAGAGCCCTCCCGACAGCCCCATGATCGACGCGAGGTTGACGATCGCGCCGCCACCGCGCTTCTTCAGATGCGGATGGGCCAGGCGCGAGCAGACGAAGACGGCGGTCAGATTCAGATCGATTACGCTGTCCCACTCCTCCCGCGTCAATTCGACCGCCGGCTTACGCGCTGCGCGGCCGGCGTTGTTCACCAGGATGTCGAAATCACCGATGCGCGCGAACGCCGCCTTTACCTGCCGTTCGTCGGTGACGTCGCAGCCCGATTCGATATCGAGCACGCTGACTTTCGCGCCGGCCTGCTCGAAGCGCTTCGCCGTAGCGGCGCCGATGCCTTTGGCGCCTCCCGTAACGACTGCAGTCTTGCCGTCGAGCCTGAATTCGTCCATGGAAAAGTATACTGTTGGCGCCCATGCACGATTTCGTGATTCGCAATACGCTGCTGCTTGACGGCCTGGGCTCGCCGCCCATGCGCGGCGATCTCGCGGTCAAGGCTGACCGCATCACGGAAATCGGGAAAGTTTCTTCTTCTTCCCTTCAAACCATAGAAGCCGACGGCCTCGCGCTGATGCCGGGGATCATCGACAACCACACCCATTACGACGCGCAGCTCACCTGGGATCCCTGGGCCTCGCCCTCGCCCGCCCTCGGCGTCACCACCGCGCTGATCGGCAACTGCGGCTTCACCATCGCGCCATGCCGCGCGTCGGACCGCGAACGCACGATGCGCAACCTGACGCAGGTCGAGGGCATGTCGCTCGAGGCGCTGCGCGCCGGCATCCGCTGGGACTTCGAGTCGGTGCCGCAATACCTCGACATGCTCGAGCGCAACGGAGCCGCGCTCAACGTGGGGGCTTTCGCCGGCCACTCGAGCATCCGCACCTACGTGATGGGCAATGCGGCGACCGAGCGCGTGGCCACGGACGAGGAAGTGTCTTCCATGAAGAAAATCGTCCTCGAAGCGATGCGCGCCGGCGCGATCGGCTTCTCGACCAGCACCTCGCCGGCGCACAACGGCGCGGGCGGGCTGCCCATGCCTTCGCGCCTCGCCGACGAGAGGGAGCTGCGTGCGCTGGTCGGTTGCCTGCGGGAGGCCGGGCGCGGAGTCTTCATGCTCACCAAGGGCGGCCACACGCGCATCGCCTTCCTCGAGGAGCTGGCCGCCGCTTCCACCCGGCCGGTAGTGATCGCGGCCCTGCTCCACAGCAGCACCAACCCGGAGGCCGTGTTCCAGGACCTGCAGGCCATAGGCGAGGCGAACGGCCGCGGCCGGCGCCTGATCGGCGCCGTGTCCTGCTGCCCGCTGTCGATGGACTTCACGCTGAAGTCGCCCTACACCTTCGAGGGGCTGGAGTCCTGGAAGCCGGCATTGCCCCTCAAAGGGGAAAAATTCAAGGCCAAGCTGAAGGAAAGACCGTTCCGGGATTCGATCCGCGCCGAGCTGTCCCGCCCGGCGCACTTTCGCCTGTTCAACGGCGAATGGGACAAGGTGCAGGTGGTCGAGTCGGCGCGCAGCGAGCTCGAGCAGCACTCGATCGCCGAGCTGGCACGGGCCGCCGGCGAGGACCCG
>DASQGB010000255.1:0-1912 GCA_035632815.1 Burkholderiales bacterium
GCGCCGCGGGTCGCGCCGGATGAGCGCAAGCACCGCGTTCAGGCTGTTGAACAGGAAATGCGGGCGGATGCGCGCCTGCAGCGCCTGCAGACGCGCTTCGATCAGCGCCGGGGAGTGCGCCTTGACGAGCAGGCGCAGATAGGCGAGCACGCCGGCAGCAATGAGGGCCGACAGCGCCAGCGTGCGCCAGAGGCTGCCCAGCGGGACGATATTCAGTACGCCGGCGTGGTAGCCCGCCGTCAGGGCCACCACCAGCACGATCACCGCGAGAAGGCCCGCCGGGTAGGGCAGGCGTGCGAGCAGCGGCGAAAGCACGAAGAGCACCGTCAGGTTGATCAGCAGCAGCGGCTCGAGAAACGCAGCCGCCTCGATGAAGCGCTCGAATACGAGCCTTGGATCCGGAGCGGCGAACAGCACGCCGACGAGGGCGAGCGCGTTCACCGCTACCAGGATGCGTGCCATCACGCCTAGATTGCGGAAGTCCGGGAGAACGTCCGGATAGGCGGTTTGCCTTATACTCACTTGTATTTAGAAAGCGGTCTTAAACCGCATTCTCGAACGCATTCTGAATTATGCCCAAGAAGGCTAGACCCTGGTCGGGCCGCTTCCGGGACCCCGTAGACGAACGGGTCAAGCGCTTTACCGCTTCGGTGTCCTTCGACAAGCGGCTCGCCAAGTATGACATCGAAGCATCGCTCGCCCACGCGCGCATGCTGGCGGCCGTCGGCGTCCTGCGCCGGCGCGACCTGGCGGCCATCAAGCGCGGCCTGGCGAAGATCGCGGCCGAGATCGCAGCGGGCCGCTTCGCCTGGTCGCTCGAGGCGGAGGACGTGCACCTCAACATCGAGCGCAGGCTGACGGCGCTCGTCGGGGAGGCGGGCAAGCGCCTGCATACCGCTCGCTCGCGCAACGACCAGGTGGCCACCGACCTGCGGCTGTGGCTGCGCGACGAGATCGACGCCATTCTTTCGGCTCTCAAGGGATTGTGTAACGAATTACTGAAGCAGGCCACGCAGCACGCCGCCCTGGTGATGCCGGGCTTCACCCATCTGCAGGTCGCGCAGCCGGTCACCTTCGGCCACCACCTGCTCGCCTACGTCGAGATGCTACAGCGCGACGCCGAGCGGCTCGGGCAGTGCCGCGCGCGCGTGAACCGGCTGCCGCTGGGCGCCGCCGCGCTCGCCGGCACCAGCTTCCCCATCGACCGCAGCCGCGTCGCGCGCGAGCTCGGCTTCGACGGGCTGTGCGAGAACTCGCTCGACGCGGTGTCCGACCGGGACTTCGCGATCGAATTCAGCGCCTGCGCCGCGCTCATCATGGTGCATCTGTCGCGCTTCGCCGAGGAGCTCGTGCTGTGGGCGAGCCCGCGCTACGGCTTCGTGCGGTTGCCCGATGCCTATTGCACCGGCTCGTCGATCATGCCGCAGAAGAAAAACCCCGACGTGCCCGAGCTGGTGCGCGGCAAGAGCGCCCGGGTAATCGGCAGCCTGGTGGCGCTGCTCGTCCTGATGAAGGCCCAGCCCCTCGCCTACAACAAGGACAATCAGGAGGACAAGGAGCCGCTGTTCGACGCCGTCGACACGGTCAAGGACTGCCTCGCCGTGATGGCGGGCCTGGCGGCCAAGCTCGAGCCGGTTCCGGCCGCCATGCGCGCCGCGCTGCTCGAGGGACACGCCACCGCGACCGACCTGGCGGACTACCTGGTGCGCAAGGGCCTCGCCTTTCGCGACGCACACGAAGCCGTGGCGCGCGCAGTGCGCGAAGCCGAGCGCTCCGGTGTCGATCTCGCCGCCCTGCCCCTCTCCAGCTTGAGAAGCTTTTCGGCAAAGATCGGCCCCGATGTCAGGCGCGTGCTGACCCCGGAGGGCTCGGTCGCAGCCCGCGCACACGCCGGCGGCACCGCTCCCGCCCA
>DASQGB010000256.1:0-3801 GCA_035632815.1 Burkholderiales bacterium
GGTCGAGGACCAGGTGCGCTCGCTCCTGCGCCAGCGCCATCGCCTGCAGCCCGGCGCCGACGACGACTTCTCGCTGCGCAACCTGCAGGAGGTCATGTCGGCGCAGGAAGCCTCCAGCCGCGTGCTCGCGCTGCTGCTCGCCGCGGTGGCCTCGGTGTCGCTGCTGGTCGGCGGCATCGGCATCATGAACATCATGCTGGTGTCGGTGACCGAGCGCACGCGCGAGATCGGCCTGCGCATGGCGGTGGGCGCCAGAACGCGCGACATCCTGGGCCAGTTCCTGGTCGAGGCGGTGACCTTGTCGCTGATCGGCGGCCTGGTCGGCGTGGCCCTCGGCATGGGCGCATCGCTCGCCATCGGCAATTTCCTCGGCTGGCGCGTCCTGCTGTCGCCCGAGGCGGTCGGGCTGGCGGTGGGCTTCGCCTTCGTCATCGGCGTGTTCTTCGGCTTCTATCCGGCGCGCAAGGCGGCGCGGCTGAACCCTGTCGAAGCGTTGCGCTTCGAGTAGTATCGCGGGGACAAGAACAAGAAGAGGGAGGCCATGCCGGACCGTGCCGAGCGCTTGAGGAATCGCCTGCGCGCTGCCGTGGTGTACGCGGCTCGTTCTGGCGCCGGCGTCGGCAGCACGCTGGCCGGCTTCGCACTCACCGTGCCGTTCCTTCTGGCGCTGCCGAGCCACTACGAACCGGAGGCAGCACTCTGGGCGCTCATCGCCGCGATTTTCTTCGCGGCGCGGTTCGTCGCGTGGCGGGTTGGGCAACTTCCTCATGGAAACCGGCTGGTCGCAGCCTTCGCGGCGCTGTCCATGCTGCTCGGAGTGCTCGGCTGCATGAGCGTGGAGCGTTATCGGTTTACGCACGCAGTGACCGAGCTCGCGCTGTTGTACCTCATCTTGCTCGCACAGAACGCGGACGCCAACTCCACGCTCAGCTGCTACGGCGCGGACGAGGTCCAGCGCTCCGTCGTCGCGCGCCGTTTTGCCGCCGTGTCCTACGACTGGCGTGGACGGCAGTGGGTCGAGCGCTGCCTCGGACGCTTCCTGCGCGAGAAACGGCTGCCGAGCCACGTCTGGGACCTGGAGCTCGTCGCGAGCGAGCGGCGCGCGCACGAGCTCTTCGACGCCGAGCGCGCGCGCGGCTATGCGGCGGCGGCCGCGGTGCTGGTCCAGTTCCGTTCGCCGTTCGAAGACTGGCGCTGACCGCTTACGGTATTCTCGCCCCATGGCATCGTGCCTGGTACTAGGGGGGGCGGGATTCATCGGATCCCATGTCACCGAAGCGTTGGTGCAGTCGGGCCACCACGTAAAGGTGTTCGATCGTCCGCATGTCGACCGCCTGGCGCTGCTGCCGCGAGAAGGCGTAGAGGTCTTCACCGGCGACTTTCTCAATCCGCACGCCCTCGCCTCCGCCCTGCGCGGCACCGACATCGTGTTCCACCTCGTCAGCACCACGCTACCGAAAACGTCCAACGACAATCCGGTTTACGACGTCGAGAGCAACGTGATCGGCAGCTTGCGGCTCTTTGCCCTGTGCCGCGAGCATGCCGTGCGAAGAGTCGTCTTCGTCTCCTCGGGCGGCACGGTGTACGGTATCCCGAAGTCCCTTCCCGTTACCGAGGATCATCCGACCGACCCGATCTGCTCCTACGGCATCCACAAGCTCGCACTGGAGAAGTACCTGCAGCTCGCGCATCGGCTCTACGGCCTCGAGTACTGCGTTCTGCGCCCGGCCAACCTCTACGGACCGGGGCAGAGGCTCGACGTTTCGCAAGGCGCAGTGGCAGTGTTCCTCGACCGCGCGCTGCAGGGCCTGCCGATCGAGATCTGGGGGGACGGTTCGGTGGTGCGCGACTATGTGTATGTCGACGATGCGGTCGACGCGATCCTGAAGGCAGCGCGCTACACCGGTGCGCAGAGGATCTTCAACGTCGGGTCGGGCAAAGGCACCAGCCTTAATCAGCTCGTCGCGGAAATCGAGAAGCTCCTCGGCCGGCCCATCAAAGTGAACTACGCGGCAACGCGCAGCCTCGACGTGCCGGCGAACGTGCTCGATCCCGCGCTTGCCCGGCGGCATCTGGAATGGAGCGCGACGACGCCATTGGGCGAGGGACTGCGCCGGACATACGAGTGGCTACGCTCGGCGCACTGAGCGTCGTCCTCGTGACCCATTACTTCCCGGCGCATCGCGGTGGGGTTGAACGCGTCGCCGGACAGCTCGCCGAGCGGCTGGCCGCGGCGGGAGTCGCGCGCATCGATTGGCACGCCAGCGACTGCGATCCCGTGCCGGCGTCGGTACCGGGGTTGCGCGCGGTTCCGGCGCCCAGTTGGAACATCGCCGAGCGCCGCCTCGGCTTTCCTTATCCCGTCTGGACACCTCGAGCCCTGCGGCGGCTGGCGCGCGCCTGCCGCGAGGCGGACATCGTGCACCTCCACGACTGCCTGTATCTGCCGAATCTCGTGGCTTTCGCGGCGGCGCGTGCGGCTCGCCGGCCCGTCGTAGTCACGCAGCATGTCGGCGAGGTGCCGTATCGCAATCCGCTGCTGGGCTTGCTGCAACGCGCGGCGAACCGAGTGCTGGGAGCTTGGATGCTGGGCGGCGCCGATCGCGTCGTCTTCGAAAGCGAAACCGTGCGCGACTATTTCCGGACCTTCGTACGCTTTCGCGCGCAGCCGCTGCTGGTGCAAAATGGTGTCGACACGGAGTTTTTCTCGCCGGTCGGTCCTGACGAGAAGCGGCGGCTGCGCCAGCAGCTCGGCGTGCCGGTCGAAGGTCCCTTGCTGCTGTTCATCGGCCGCTTCGTGGAAAAGAAAGGCCTGGCGGTGCTGGAGCAACTGACCGAGCGCGTCCAGCGCGCGCATTGGCTGTTCGCCGGCTGGGGACCGCTCGATCCGCTCGCGTGGCACCGGCCCAACGTCACCGTGGTCCACAAGCCGGATAGCGGCGCGCTTCCCTCCCTGTATCGCGCCGCGGACTTGCTGGTGCTGCCGAGCGCGGGCGAAGGCTTCCCGCTGTCGATACAGGAAGCGATGGCTTGCGGCACGCCTGCGCTGGTCGGTGCCGACACCGCCGCCGGCTGCCCCGAAGCGGGCAACCTGCTCCTGCGCGAGACCGTCGGCGCAATGGATACGGCAACGCGTTGGGCGGCGCGAATCGAGGAGCTAATCGGGCCGCTTTCCGAACTGGGGCATATGAGAGCGCCAGTCGCTTCGTTTGCCCGGCAGCAATGGTCCTGGGAGCAATGCGTAGACCGCTACAGCGCACTTTTCCGCACGTGCGCTTCCTGAGCCCGGGCTGGCTCGCGGGGCTGACCGCGTTTGCGGGCGTGCTCTCGATCATCCTGATTCTGGACCTGACGTGGTATCCGTTCGAGGTACACCGCGTCTTCATCTTTCACTACTTCCTTCGAGAACACGACACTGCCGGTTCGGTCCTGGTCATCGCCATTGCAATCGCCGCGTGGCTGCCGCGCACCCGCAGCCGGGCGCTGGATTTCGTCGAATGGCTCTCCCGCCATCCCTGGGAGGTGGCGGCGGCCAGCTTCGCCGTCATGTGTGTCGCCGTATTCCTCGCGGCGCATAACCATCCTCTGGCCGGCGACGAGCACCTCGCCATCTTCCAGAGCCGGGTATTCGCCGCCGGACGCCTGACGGGCGAGTTCCCCCCCGAGCTCGTGTTCCGCCTGATTCCCGACTGGTACCAGTGGCGCTGGCTGATCGTCTCCGAGGCGACCGGCGAGGTAGCGAGCGCGTACTGGCCAGGATTCGCGCTTCTGCTGGCGCCGTTCAGCCTAATCGGCGCGCCG
>DASQGB010000257.1:0-3561 GCA_035632815.1 Burkholderiales bacterium
GGGGGAAGCACGCTGATGGAGTAGAAGGTGCCGCCGAGGAAGGTGAGCGGCGTGATGACCAGCAGCGGCACGAACTGCAGCTGCTCGAAGCCGTCGGCCCAGATGCCGATGATGAAGCCGAACAGGCTGAAGGTCACCGCCGTCAGCACGAGGAAGGCGAGCATCCACAGCGGGTGGGCGATCTTGAGCGGCACGAACAGGCCCGCGGTGGCGAGGATGATCAGCCCGAGGATGACCGACTTGGTGGCGGCCGCGCCGACGTAGCCGATCACGATCTCGAGATAGGACACCGGCGCCGACAGGAGCTCGTAGATGGTCCCGGTGAACCTCGGGAAGTAGATGCCGAACGAGGCGTTGGCGACGCTTTGCGTAAGCAGCATCAGCATCACCAGCCCCGGCACGATGAAGGCGCCGTAGCTCACGCCCTCGATCTCGGCGACGCGCGAGCCGATCGCCGCGCCGAAAACGACGAAATACAGCGAGGTGGTGATCACCGGGGCGACGATGCTCTGCAGCAGCGTGCGTCCCGTGCGCGCCATCTCGAAGACGTAGATCGCGCGGATCGCCCGCAGGTTCATCTTCGTTGCCGCACCAGGTCGACGAAGATGTCCTCGAGGGAGCTTTGCGTCGTATGCAGGTCCTTGAAGCCGATGCCGGCCTGGCCGAGATCGTCGAGGAGCGAGGTGATGCCGCTGCGGCTGGCTTGCGTGTCGTAGGTGTACACCAGCTCGCGGCCGTCGGCCGACAAAGTCAGCTTGTGACGGTCCAGCTCGCGCGGTATCGCCGTCAGCCCGGCGATGAGCTGCAGCGTGAGCTGCTTCTTGCCGAGCTTGCGCATGAGCTCGGCCTTCTCCTCCACCAGGATGATCTCGCCCTTGTTGATTACGCCGATCCGGTCGGCCATCAGCTCGGCCTCCTCGATGTAGTGGGTGGTGAGGATGATGGTCACGCCCGACTCGCGCAGGAAGCGCACCACCTGCCACATGTCCTGGCGCAGCTCGACGTCGACGCCCGCCGTCGGCTCGTCGAGGAACAGCACCTGCGGGTCGTGCGCCAGGGCCTTGGCGATCAGCACGCGGCGCTTCATGCCGCCGGAGAGGGTCGTGATCTTGCTGTCCTTGCGGTCCCACAGCGACAGGTCCTTCAGCACCTTGGCGACGCGGCCCGGATCGGCCGGCTTGCCGAAGAGGCCCCGGCTGAAGCTCACCGTCGCCCACACGCTCTCGAACGCGTTGCTGGTCAGCTCCTGCGGCACCAGGCCGATCATCGCGCGCGCGGCGCGCCAGTCGCGGAAGATGTCGTGGCCGCCCACCGTCACCGCGCCCGCGGAGGGCGTCACGATGCCGCAGACGATGTTGATCAGCGTGGTCTTGCCGGCGCCGTTCGGGCCCAGCAGGGCGAAAATCTCGCCCGGGCGGATCTCCAGGTCGACGCGCTTCAGCGCCTGGAGCCCGGAGGCATAGGTCTTCGAGAGATTGGCAACGGAAATGATCGGCGGCATGAGAACTACGGCCTGCATTCTAGGTCAACCCTTCATGGCCATCCGACTCCTGACAGCCGCCGCCCTGATTGCATTCGTAACCGTCGCGGCCTCGCAAGGCACGGGGGACGGGCGCGGCTCGCCGGTCGCCGGCACCGCGGCCGACGGCAGCCGGCCGAGCGACGGCGCGATCACCGGCGGCTCGATCCAGCCGGGCGAGAGCAGCGGCATTCCCAGGGACCGCCCCGGCGTTCCCGCCGCCGAACGGATCAAGCGCTGCCAGGAGCTGAGCGGTACCTTGCGCGAGGAATGCCTGAGCAAGGAGCGCAGCTCGGGCGCCGGCGGCACGCAAGCGCCGCGCGAAGTCCTCCCCTCCTCAGATCGATCGGACAAGCCCTCGCGCTAGGCAGCTGCGGTGGCGGTCGGCGACTCGCCGGGCAAACCCTTCCGTGGTCAGCTTGCGTGTCGTCTTCGCGGTCTGCAGCACGATCACGGGCACCACGGCGCGCGGCGCCGGCTTGCCGTGCAGGCCGTCGGCGATCGCGAAGACGGCGGCGTAGAGCCTGGTTTGCTCGAATTGCGCGGTTGCGCCGAGCTCGAGGTCGCGCCGTATCTCGGCGCCGCTCATCCTCAGGCGCTCTGCAAGCCTGCGCGTGGCGGCTTCGGTCAGGGTCAGCAGGTCCCCGTCGAGCTCGAGCGGCACCCCGGAGGCCTCGCTCACGGCCTTCTGGAAGGCGGCGTTGCGGCTTGCGTAGCGTCCCGCGTTGTAATCCGCGAAGCGATAGAGGTGCTCGTCATACGGCGCGGGATAGTGCAGGAGGTGCGCGATGCCGAAGTAGATGCCGCCGCGGCGCGTGAACACCTCGTCGCGTATCGACCCGGACAGGGGATACGGATACGGGTTCGCCGCCGCGTGCGCCTGCGCAAACGCGACGCTGACCTGCATCGGCCCGCCGGTGCGCACCGGGTTCTGGTCAGCGAGAAACTTCCTCGCGAGCGGCACCCGGCCGGCGAAGTCCTCGAAGATATCGCTTAGCTGGCGCTCCGTGGTCGCCGCGCTCAGGCGCGCGCTATAGCTCCTGCCGTCGGTGGAGGGCAGCGCGAGCGCCGCGCGCAGCATGAATTTCGGCACGCCCGCGCTTTCGCGCCGCCTCTCGATTTCCTTGCGGGCGATCTCCGTAAGGCCCGGCACCGAGGGGTCGGCGCGGAATCCCGACTCCTGCTCGGTGAGCGCGACGACTGCGCAGATGTTCTGGGCGCTCGGCTCGATCCTGAGCATCAGCAAGGTGTCGTGGATGTCGCTCGCCCAGCCGCTGCGCTCGGCGAGCCCAGGGGGCAGCAGGCGCGCGGCCAGCGCGGGCCCGGTCAGCGGCTTGGCGGCCGGGGGCGCAGGCTTGGGAGAAGCAGTTCTAGGTACAGATACAGATCCAGGTACGGATCCAGGTACAGATACGGCCGATGGCGTCTCCAGCGTGGAGCAGCCGGCCAACCCGGCAAGCGCTACCGCAATCAACCCGAGGAGCCTCACTCAAGGAATCGTAGACAGCTTGTGTGACACCGCCCTTTGGCGGGGTGGTCTTGACGGTAGTGTCGCTAAATCACACTTTCGCTAAATTCGGCTTCACCGGATGCCGAGCTCCGTGCGGATGCGCGCGACCACCGCCTTCAATTCAACGACCTCCGCCTCGAGCCGCGCGACGTTCGCCTTGAGGACCGCCATCTCTCCGAGAGGAACGTCGAGCTGCGGTTCCTGCTTCGGTGGTCCGCTCAGGAGATGCGCCCAGCGGTTTTCCCTCGCCCCGGGCAGGCGCGGCAGCTCGACGACCAGGGCTCCCGCCGGCCGCGCCGCCAGCTCATCCAGGAAGCCCTGCACCGCCGAGAGGTCGGAGAAGCCGTGCAGCCGCTCGCAGCTGATCCGCAGCTCGCCCGCCGTCTGCGGGCCGCGCAGCATCAACGAAGCGAGCAGCGCCGCCGACTGGGACGGCACCTGCAGCACGCGCTCGAGGTTGTGCTCGTAGCGCGCTACCCGTCCGCCGCTCGTTTCCACCACCATATTGCGGCTCTTCAGGCTGTCGATGCTC
>DASQGB010000258.1:0-3585 GCA_035632815.1 Burkholderiales bacterium
GGAACGGCTGCCATAGCAGCAGCAAGCCTAGATGCGCCAGCAGCAGCGCGCGCGCCCACGGGTCCGATACGCCGCGGAACACTGCCACGTGCAGCAGCGCGAGCATCGCCACGACGACGAGCCGCCAGTAGCGCTGGCTGAGGCTCCAGGTGGAGTTCGCCAGGCGCGTGAAAACGGCATCCGACAAGACCGCGGGTTGCATAGGGACTCCCCTGCGGCTAGTCTACAAACGAATACATGCCTGCGGCCATTCTGGCTCGTTACATCCTGCTCGAGGCGCGCCGCAGCGGCCTGCCCTGGCTTGCCGCGGCCAGCATCGCCGTGGGGCTGGCGCTGGCGGCGTTCCTTTCACAAGTCGCGCTCACCGAAAGCCGTGCGCTGCAGGCGGCGACGCTCGCGGCGTTGCTGCGTGCCTGCGCGGTGTTCCTGATCGCGGTCCTGGTGGCCTCGAGCACCCTGCGCGAGATCAGCGACAAGGGCCTGGAGTTGATGCTCGCGCTGCCGCTGTCGCGCGCCACGCACTACCTGGGACGCCTGGCGGGCTACGCCGTCTGCGGCAGCGCGCTCGCGGCCGCCTTTTCGCTTCCGCTTCTCCTGTGGGCGCCACCCGGCAGCGTGGCGCTGTGGGGTCTTTCGCTCGCCCTGGAGACCGCGCTGGTCGCCGCCGCAGCGCTGTTCTTCGCCATGACGCTCGCGCAGCTGGTGCCGGCGATTGCCGCCACGGCCGGCTTGTACCTGCTCGGCCGCTCGATCGGCGCCATTCAGTCGATCGCCAGCGGTTCGCTCACGGAAGCGTCGCCGCTCGCCGGTATCGCGCGCTTGGCAGTGGACGGCGTGGCTCTGCTTTTGCCGCGCCTCGACGCCGTGACGCGGACCGAATGGCTGCTCTACGGAATCCCTGACGCCGCCGCGTACGCTTCGGGGCTCGCTGCGATCGCGGTCTACACGCTGCTGCTCATCGCCGCAGGACTGTTCGATTTTTACCGCAGGAACGCTTGAGACGCGACGAGCGCCCGATTGCAGCCGTGCCAGCCTTTGTGTGGGGCGCGCTGGCGCTCGCGCTGGTCGTGCAGATAGCCTGGCAGGCCGCCCGCCACGGCGCGGCGCCGGCCGCAATCGATTTGCCGCCCCCGCCGCGCCCGCAGGCCTTGCGCCTGGCGAGCTTCGGTGAAGCCGAAGCCGCGGCGCGGCTGAGCATGCTGTACCTGCAGGCCTTCGACCTGCGCGGGCTGGACTACGGCCGCCTGCTCGGCTGGCTGGAGGCGATCCTCGAGCTCGACCCCCGCAGCCAGTATCCGCTATTCAGCGCGGCGCGCGTCTACGCCGAGCACCCCGACGCCGCGCGCAGCCGCGTGGCGCTCGAGTTCGTGCACCGCGAGTTTCTGCGCGACCCCGACCGGCGCTGGCCGTGGCTTGCGCACGCCGCCTTGCTCGCCAAGCACCGGCTGCGCGACCTGCCCCTCGCCAGGCGCTACGCGCAGGCGATCGAGCGCCACACAACGACGCCCGACGTGCCGCTGTGGGCGAGGCAGATGGAGATTTTCATCCTCGAGGACATGAACGAGCTCGAAGCAGCGAAGATCATGCTCGGCGGATTGCTCGACAGGGGCGCTATCGAGGACCCCGCCGAGCTGCGCTTTCTGCGGCAGCGCCTCGCCGAGCTCGAAGGGCGCATCCAGCGCCAAAGCGTGAAATAGTTGTCACGATGCCGACGCCACTGTCGAAGTTTCGACGGTTTTACTGGAAATTCATTCTGTAAGTTATTGATTATTCGTGTAGACTTTTTGGCACACAAGTTGCAGTATTCCTGTACCTGGACGGTCCAGGGGAGAACGCACATGAAAAAGACGCAAGGCTTCACGCTGGTGGAAATCGCGATCGTGCTGGTGATCATCGGGCTGCTGCTCGGGGGCATCCTCAAGGGCCAGGAGATGATCACGCAGGCGAAGATCAAGAACGTGATCGCCGACTTCTCCGGCATCTCGGCCGCCTACTACGGCTATCAGGACCGCTACCGGGCGATCCCCGGCGACGATCCGAACACTGAGACGCGTTGGGCGGCGGCGGCGAAGAAGGGGGATGGCAACGGCGTGGTCGCCGGCACGTATAACAACGCCGGCTCGATCTGCGCGGACACGGTCGAGGCCTGCATGTGGTGGGATCACCTGCGGCGCGCGGGGTTTGTTTCCGGTTCCGGGTTCACGCAGCCGTTCAACGCGCTCACCGGCCTCATCGGTATTCAGACTGGCAATGGCGATGCGACGACACCCGGCCCGATCATGGGCGGCTTTA
Organism: Burkholderiales bacterium; assembly: GCA_035632815.1. Taxonomy (GTDB): domain Bacteria; phylum Pseudomonadota; class Gammaproteobacteria; order Burkholderiales; family SG8-39; genus SCGC-AG-212-J23. Next base: position 2,293 of record DASQGB010000258.1, read on the forward strand.
GCGGCCTGATCATGTGCTCGGCGAACCTGCCGGACAAGATCGCCATCGCCACCGACACGCAAATGGACGACGGCACGCCGAACACCGGCACGGTGCGCGGCGATTTGCAGACTGCGCCGAACCCGAATCTGGACAACGCCCCGGTGACGGGCTACGTGGAAAACGGGACCAACATCTACGTGCTGTGCCGCTCGCTATAAAGGCGTACCCATGAAAAGCCAACAGAAGGGCTTCACGCTCGTCGAGATCGCGATCGTGCTGGTCATCATCGGGCTGCTGCTGGGCGGCATCCTGAAGGGCCAGGAGATGATCACGCAGGCGAAGATCAAGAACGTGATGGCCGACTTCTCCGGCATCTCTGCCGCCTACCACGGCTATCAGGACCGCTACCGCGCAATCCCGGGCGATGATCCGGGAGCCACGCGGTGGGGCCTGACGCCTCCCGCGGGGACTGGAAACGGCATCGTAGCGGGCAAGTACAACAGCGCCACGGCGACGGACGAATCCAGGCTCTGGTGGGATCATCTGCGCCGCGCAGGATTCGTGTCCGGTTCCGGCTCGCAGCAGCCGTTCAACGCGGTGACCGGCATGATCGGCGTGCAGACAGGAAGCGCTGGCGGTACGCCCTCCACGGCGATGGATGGATTTGCCGGATTGATCATTTGCTCGGCCAATCTGCCCGACAAGATTGCGATCGCCGTCGACACGCAGATGGACGACGGCAAGATTGCCACGGGCAATGTACGCGGCCAGCTGCAAACCGCGCCCAATCCCGACGTCGCGACCGGACCGGCAGCTGCCGAATACGCGGAAAACGGCACGAACACCTATACGCTCTGCCGCTCGCTGTAAGCGGCAGCGCTTTTTCTAGCCTCGCAGCAACCGCTCCTCGGCAGCGGCGAGCAGCTCGGGCATGCCGAGCATTACCACCACGTCCTCGGCCCTCAGCTCACCGGCTTCCCCCGGCTCGAGCTTGGCTTTCGCGCCGCGCCGGCGCACCGCCCTGACCTTGACGCCGATGGCCTCCAGACCGAGCTCGGCGAGCGTCTTGCCGATCGCTGCTGCGCCTGCCTCGAGGGTCACCGCGTGCAGCCGCGCACCCGCGCCGGCCGCTTCGAGCTCGTCGCCACGGCCGGGAAACAGGCCGCGCAACAGGCCGTATTGCTGGTCGCGCACCTGGCTGACGCGGCGCATCACCCGGCTGAGGGGCACCCCGATCATGACCAGCGTGTGCGAAGCGAGCATCACGCCGGACTCGAACGCCTCGGGCACCACCTCGGTCGCTCCGGCCGC
>DASQGB010000259.1:0-7567 GCA_035632815.1 Burkholderiales bacterium
CCACGTCACGGCGGTGGGATTTCCCTTCGGCATCGGGCCCTCGGTCTCGGCGGGCGTGGTGTCCGGCCTGAAGCGCAATTACCGCTCGCCGCAAGGCGGGCAGCCGCTTTCCAACCTCATCCAGTTCGACGCGGCGGTCAATCCCGGCAGCTCGGGCGGCCCATTGGTCAATGCGCTCGGGGAGGTGGTCGGCATCGTGACGGCGATACTGAGCCCCGGCGATAGCGGCGCATTCACCGGGATCGCCTTTGCAGTTCCGATCGAAACCGCCGCCGCCGCCGCCGGGCTGCCGCCCTTCTGATGACCTTCCTCTGGCCGGCGATGCTGTGGCTGCTTCTGGCAGTGCCTGCCGTCATCGCAGTCTACGTTTACGTCTTGAGAAGGAAAAAACGCGCAGCGCTGCAATACGCCAACCTCGCCATGGTGAAGGCGGCGATGGGGGCGCCGAGCCTGCGGCGGCATGTGCCGCCGGCGCTGTTCCTGCTGGCCTTCGTGCTCATGCTGCTGTCGATCGCGCGCCCGGCCGGGCTGGTGATGCTGCCCACGCAGCAGGAGACGGTGATCCTCGCGATGGACGTTTCGGGCAGCATGCGCGCCACCGACGTCAAGCCCTCGCGCTTCGAGGCGATGCAGGCGGCCGCGCGCGATTTCGTCAACGGCCAGTCGCGCACCACGCGCATCGGCGTGGTCGCCTTCGCCGGCAGCGCCTCGCTGGTGCAGGCGCCGACGCAGAACCACGCCGACGTGCTCGCCGCGATCGACCAGTTCCAGATGCAGAACGCCACTGCGATCGGCGCCGGCATCCTGGTGTCGCTGAAGGCGATCTTTCCCGAAGGCGACTTCGACCTGCAGCCGCAGCGGCGCAATGGCGCGGCCGGCGCGAGCTCGATCGGGAGAGACCCGCAGAAGGATTTCCAGCCAGTGGCGCCGGGATCGTACGGCAACGCGGTGGTCATCCTGCTCACCGACGGCCAGACCACCACCGGCCCCGATCCGATCGAGGCGGCGAGGAAGGCCGCAGAGCGCGGGGTTCGCGTCTACACCGTCGGCGTAGGCACGCCCAACGGCGAGATCCTCACCGGCGAGGGCTGGTCGATCCGGGTGCGGCTAGACGAAGACGCGCTCAAGCAGATCGCCGACATGACCCGCGGCGAGTACTTCTTCGCCGGCACCGCCGGCGACCTGAAGAAGGTCTACGAGGGAATGAAGGGCAAGCTGGTGATGGAAAAGAAGGAGACCGAGGTCACCGCGCTGTTCTCGGCGCTCGCAACCTGCTTCGCCCTGGTCTCGGTGCTGCTCTCGCTCTTCTGGTTCAACCGCGTCTTGTAGCGCCGCATTCCGCGGCGGCCGGCAGCACCTTGAACTTCTGTGCCTCGAGGCGACCCTTCAGCCCGGGATAATTCTGCTCGACGAAGCGGCGCGCGAACGCGAGATCGTTCTGGTGCTTCACCGACAGCTTCTTCTCCGCATAGTCGAACTCCAGGTCGCCGAGATAGACCACCTTGCCGGTCGTCGCCTCGAACACCATGGTCACCGCGCCGCCGCAGGCGACGAACGCCGGCCGCGCCAGCTTGAGCTCGCCGGGCCCGACCCAGTGCACGCCGGTGATCGCCAGCGCCTTTCCCGCCGGGGTCTTGGCGACGATGAAGCCGCGCTCGGGATTGCCCTGGAAGCCCGCGGCAGAGGCATCCTGGTGGAACTTGCCGTCCTTCACGGTGCCGGGCGAAACGGCGAGACGCGTGCGTGCCGGCGCCACGCCGATGACGAACACGGTCTCGTCCGCCCCGACCGCCTCGACCGCAGCGGCGGTGGCATCGACCTGTCCCGTGGAAGTGCAGCCCGCAGTGCCGCCCAGGGCGGCTGCGATAAGTAACGCGGTTGTGGCTCTCATTCGTACCCCTCTCATCTTTACCTCCTGGCCGTGATGCTCGCAGAGGTTCATGGCAGAGCGCTGCGGCGCGGCTAGTCCGAGCGGCCCTGCACCGCACCAAGTCCTGTAAAATCAGCGCCTTTTTCAAGGCGGCGTGTTGCTCATCGTCCAGAAATTCGGCGGCACCTCGGTCGGCTCGGTAGAGCGCATCCGCAATGTCGCGCGCCGCGTCGCCAAGTGGCAGGCCGCCGGACACCAGCTGGTGGTCGTGTCTTCGGCGATGGCGGGCGAGACCAACCGCCTCATCGCCATGGCGAAGGAGGTCCAGCCGCTGCCCGACGCACGCGAGCTCGACGTCGTCGCCGCCACGGGTGAGCAGGTCACCATCGGTCTGCTCGCCATGGCGCTCATCGAGCTCGGCGTCAGCGCGCGCAGCTACACGGGCTGGCAGGTGAAGATCGTATGCAACTCGGCCTTCGGCAAGGCGCGCATCGTGTCCATTGAGGAAAAAAAACTGCGGGACGATCTGAAGGCCGGTCGTGTCGTAGTCGTCGCCGGTTTTCAGGGGGTGGACGAGGCGGGCAACATCACCACCCTCGGGCGCGGCGGCTCCGACACCTCGGCGGTCGCGCTCGCCGCGGCGCTCAAGGCCGACGAGTGCCAGATCTATACCGACGTCGACGGCGTCTATACCGCCGACCCGCGCATCGTGCCCGAGGCGCGGCGCCTGCACAGCGTCACCTTCGAGGAGATGCTCGAGATGGCCGGCGCCGGCTCCAAGGTGCTACAGATCCGCTCGGTCGAGTTCGCCGGCAAGTACCGCGTGCCGACGCGCGTGCTCTCCAGCATGACCGACCCGGCGATCGCGCTCGCTGCGGAGGCCGCTTCGGGAACGCTCATCACTTTCGAGGAAGATCCGCACATGGCGATGGAAAAGGCGGTCATATCGGGCGTCGCGTTCAACCGCGACGAGGCCAAGATCACGGTGCACGACGTTCCCGACCGGCCCGGCATCGCCTACGCGGTGCTCGGCCCGATCGCCGACGCGAGCATCGACGTCGACGTCATCGTGCAGAACGTCGGCCACGACGGCATGACCGACCTGTCGTTCACCGTAGGCCGCGGCGATTACGCCCGCGCCATGAAGATCCTCAAAAGCCAGGTGCAGCCGCACATCAAGTGCCGCGACGTGAGCGGCGACGAGCGCATCGCGAAGGTGTCGGTGGTCGGCATGGGCATGCGCTCGCACGCCGGCATCGCCGCGCAGATGTTCCGCACGCTGGCCGAGGAGGGCATCAACATCCAGATGATCTCGACCTCCGAGATCAAGATCACGGTGGTGATCGAGGAGAAGTACACCGAGCTCGCGGTGCGCGTGCTGCACAAGGCCTTCGAGCTCGACCAGGCCTAATCGTGAAGAAAAAATCGAAATCTCCCGCCAAGCCGCAGTGCATCCTGTCGATCGACATCGGCGGCTCGAATGTCAAGGTGCTCGCGAGCGGCGAAACCGATCCGCGCAAGATTCCTTCGGGCCCGGAGCTGACCCCGGCGCGCATGGTCGAGCGGGTGAAGAAGCTCGCCACGGGGTGGAAATACGACGCGGTGTCGATCGGCTATCCGGGACTCGTCGGCGACAGCGGGCCGCTCGCCGAGCCCGGCAATCTCGGCAAGGGCTGGGTCGGCTTCGACTACCCCTCGGCGTTCGACTGCCCGGTGCGCATCGCCAACGACGCCGCGATGCAGGCGCTGGGCAGCTACGACGGCGGCCGCATGCTGTTCCTCGGTCTGGGCACGGGACTGGGGTCGGTGCTGATCGCGCACCGCGTCATCGTTCCGCTCGAGCTTGGCGAGCTGCCGATGAAGAAGGCGACCTTCAGCGCGGTGCTCGGCCGCCTGGGGCTCGACCAGGCGGGAAAGAAGAAGTGGCGCAAGGCGCTTTTCAAGGTCGTCCCGACTTTGCAGCGCGCCTTCCAGGTCGACTACGTGGTGCTCGGCGGGGGCAACTCCAAATACGTCAAGGAGCCGCTGCCGCCCGGGGTGCGCCTGGGAAACAACCTGACCGCGTTCCGCGGCGGCTTTCGCCTGTGGTCGATCGACGACCTGCGCACCCTCGACGTCGACACCCCGCACGAGGCACCCGGGGGCGAGGTCGTCGTCGGCAAGTGGCAGCTCCTTTGAGAGGATAGGAAGCGAGCGCCGATTGGGCGATAATTGCTGCCCTCCGGACAGATGCCCGAGTGGCCGAAGGGGGCGCCCTGCTAAGGCGTTATACGGGCTTAAACCCGTATCGAGGGTTCGAATCCCTCTCTGTCCGCCAACACCATCTTGAACATCGACACCGCCAGGTTCCGGGTTCGCAAGAACCAGAGGATCGACCTGGCCGGATGGCCCACGCGCGTCGATCCGGTCTACAAGAACAAGTCCCACTACAAGGAGCTGCTCGCCGCGCAACGCGACGAGCTTGCCGAGCGGCAGGAGCTCTTGTATGCCGACGGCCGCTACGCGCTGCTGGTCGTGCTGCAGGGCATGGACACCAGCGGCAAGGACGGCGTCATCGAGCACGTGATGTCCGGCGTCAATCCGCAAGGCTTGCAGGTCTACAGCTTCAAGCGTCCGGGCGCCGAGGAGTACGCGCACGACTTCCTGTGGGGGCCGATCCGGCGCCTGCCGCCGCGAGGGCATATCGGCATCTTCAACCGCTCCTACTATGAGGAGGTGCTGGTGGTGCGCGTGCATCCCGAGATCCTGCGCAGCCAGCGCATCCCGCACGAGGATGCCCACCTGAAGACGATCTGGCGCAGCCGCTACCGCTCCATCGGCGCGCTGGAGGACCACCTGCACCGCAACGGCACCCGCATCATCAAGTTCTTCCTCCATCTGTCGAAGGAAGAGCAGCGCCGGCGCCTCCTCGAGCGCCTCGAGGATCCGGCCAAGCGGTGGAAATACAACCCGGGCGACGTCGAGGAGCGCAAGCTCTGGAACCGTTACATGCGGGCCTACGCGGATTGTCTGAGTGCCACCAGCACGCAGCGCGCGCCCTGGTATGTGGTGCCGGCCGACGACAAGCGCAACGCGCGGCTCATCATCTCGCGGATCGTCGTCGAGGCGCTGAAGGCGCTGCCGCTCGCCTTTCCGAAAGTCGTTATTCCAGCTTCACGCCGGCTTGTTTGACCACCTGGTTCCGGCGCGCCACTTCGTTCTTGATGATACGGGAACCAGCGGACGAGTCGTTTCATGCGATCCTACTAGCTGTATTGTAGTGCTCGGGGCATAGTGCCAGTCATGAACCGAATCCTCGTCATCGGCGCCGCCGGCATGGTCGGGCGCAAGCTGCTCGCGCGGCTGGCGAAAGACGGCGCCATCGGCGCACGCGAGATCGCGCACGCGACGCTCCACGACATCGTCGCGCCCGAGGCGCCGCCGCGCGCGTCCTTCGAGGTCCGCTCGATCGCCTCCGACCTGTCGGCGCCGGGCGAGGCGGAGAAGCTGGTCGCCGGCAGGCCCGATCTCATCTTCCATCTCGCGGCGATCGTCTCCGGCGAGGCCGAGGCCGACTTCGAGAAGGGCTATCGCATCAACCTCGACGGCACACGGCGCCTGTTCGAGGCGATCCGCAAGGTCGGCGGCGGCTACCAGCCGCGGGTGGTCTTCACCTCGTCGATCGCGGTGTTCGGCGCGCCGTTTCCCGAGGCGATCGGCGATGAGTTCGTGAGCGCGCCGCTGACGAGCTACGGCACGCAGAAGGCGATCAGCGAGCTCCTGCTCTCCGACTACACGCGGCGCGGCTTCTTCGACGGCATCGGCATCCGCCTGCCGACGATCTGCGTGCGGCCGGGCAAGCCCAACAAGGCAGCCTCGGGGTTCTTTTCCGGCATCATCCGCGAGCCGCTGAGCGGCCAGGAGGCGCTGCTGCCGGTCGCGGAGGACGTGCGCCACTGGCACGCGTCGCCGCGCGCCGCGGTCGGCTTCCTGCTGCACGCGGCAACGTTGAGCGGCGAGAAGCTCGGCGCGCGGCGCAATCTCAGCATGCCCGGCCTCTCGGTCACGGTGGCCGAGCAGATCGGCGCGCTGCGCAAGGTCGCGGGCGACGCCGCGGCGCGCCTCATCCGCCGCGAGCCCGACCCCGCCATCATTCGCATGGTCGCCGGCTGGCCGCGCAATTTCGACGCGCGGCGCGCGCGCGAGCTCGGCTTCGCGGCCGAGTCGAGCTTCGAGCAGATCATCCGCATCCACATCGAGGACGAGCTAAGGCACTGAAAGGAGAAGGTCATGGACATCCGCAAGGAGTATCAGTCGCTGGTCGAGAAGCAGCTCAACGAATGGAAGGCCTACGCCGAGAAGCTGAAGCAGCATTCCGGCGAGCTCGAAGCGCAGGCGAAGCGCAGCTTCGACCAGCAGCTCGAGACGATGCGCGCCAAGCAAGGCGAGGCCTGGGAGCACTTCATGAAGCTGAAGGGCGCGGGCGAGGAAGGCTGGAGCCAGTGGAAGGGCCAGCTGGACAAGGCCTGGGACGAGATGCGCAAGGCCTCCGACCGGCTGACCGAGCAGTTCCGCAAGAAGTAGCCGTGGGAACGCCGCTTGCTCAAGGGGAAGCCATGATCCATCAGCCGCGCTGGGCCGAGATGTGCGCCCGCATCCTTCAGCAATGCGAATTCCTGCAGGGCGGGCGCGACAAGCTGGCGGCGTTCCTCGGCGTGGGCGTGGAAGAGCTCGGGCCGTGGCTCGAGGCCAAGTCGGGGCCGCCCCGATCCGTGTTCGAGAAGGCGATGGAGATCATCCTCGAAGAGCATGACCGCAGGGCTGCCGAGAAGGCCGCACCGCCGCGCAGGCGAAAAAGCGACGCCGGCTAAGCCATAATCGCAGGCATGGCTCAACCACCACAGGGCAGGCGCGCGGACGACATGTCCGTCGAGGAGGTCAAGCAGTTCTGGCACGGCTTCTGCGAGCGCAAGGGCGTCGACGCCGCGACGCGCGCGCGGGGCGACGCGAAGATCGAGCGCGACCCCAACTACTGGGCCGACCAGACCATGGTGCGCCTGCTCGACGACGTCTCGACCTGACTAGCGGCGCCGCGGGGAGCCGAGCAGGCTCTCGAGGAACTTTGGATCGACCGGCTTGAGCAGGTGCGCGTCGCAGCCGGCTTCGAGCGAGCGCCTGCGCGACTCCTCGTCGCCATGGCCGGTCACCGCGAAGATGCGCACGCCATCGAGTCCGGGCTCGCGCTTGAGCTGCCGAGCGAGCTCGCAGCCGTCCATGTCCGGCAGCACGAGGTCGACGAACACGATCTCGGGCAGCATGCGCCGCGCCGCTTCGAGCGCGGTGTGCGCGTCGACCGCGCACTCGACCTTGTGTCCCATGTCCCGCAGCAGGACGAGCAGCACCGTCGTCGCGTCGCGATTGTCGTCCACCAGCAGGATGCGGCGGCTTTGCTGACCCATACCCCCTGTCAGCAACGCCGGGTCCCGCGGCAGCTAAGCTATTGATTTCCTATTGTGCGCGCGGCCGGTTTGTTCGATATGCGAGCGCAGTGGGCGCTCTCTTGACGCCCACAGGAAACGTTTGAAACGCCGCTGTCGCTAGTACGTGAATTCGCTGCGGCGGTTCTGCGACCACGCCGATTCGTCGTGTCCGGCCGCCGCGGGCTTTTCTTCGCCGTAGCTGATGGCTTCGACCTGGCCGTCGCGCACGCCCTGCAGC
>DASQGB010000260.1:0-4242 GCA_035632815.1 Burkholderiales bacterium
CACCCCGCTCGACGAGGCGCGCCGTGCCTTCGAGCGCGATTACCTGGTGCGCATCCTGAAGATCACCGGGGGCAACGTCACCAAGGCGGCGCGCCTTGCGGGCCGCAACCGCACCGAGTTCTACCGCCTCCTCGAGCGCCATTCGCTCGAGCCCGGCATGTTCAAAGCGGCTTAGTCGGGGAAAAGGCCCAGCCCCGCATCCGGGCGATGAGCAGGGCGCAGGCAAGGGCCAAGCCGCCAAGCACGTAAAAGCCGTTCACCAGGCCATAACGGTCGGCGAGGAAGCCCATCAGCAGCGGCGTGCTGAAGTGAGACAGGCTCCAACCCAGGCCGCCCAGCGCGAGCGCCGACCCGCGCTCCTCGGGGCGGCTCGCCTCCGAAATGGTGATCTGGAAGTACAGCGTCATCGCCGCGGAGCCGGCACCGACCAGCGCCATCCATATGCCGAGCGGCACCGCATGGTTGACCGTAGGCAGAAGCCCGATCGCCGCCGCGACCGCGATGCCGCAGGTGACCGGCCACAGGGTCTGGGGACCCGTGCGCACGAAACGCGCCGCGAGCAGGCTGGCGGCGATCGAGCCGACCGCACGCAACGCGACAAGCAGTCCCGAGGCCTGCTCGCCGTGGCCGTAATGAGCAAGTAGCAGGGGGTAGAACGAGATCGAAAGCGAGAAGGGCAGCGCCGAAAGGTAGGCGCACATGACCGAGTACAGGATGATCGGCTGGCGCAGCAGGGGTCGGTATCCGGCAAGCACGCTGCGCCCGGGCACGGCGGGCCGGGCCGGCGAGCGGTGGGTGCCCAGCGCCGCCACGAAGGAAGCGACGCCGATGGCGGCCAGCGCGGCGAAGGTGGCCGTGAAGCCGGCCGCAGCAAGCAGGAAGCCGGACAGGGCCGTTCCGGCGATCTGGCCGACATTGGTGGCGGCATTGAGCCGGCCGAGCTGCACTCCCCGCACGCCCGGCAGCTCGCTTGCCATCGACCAGTTCGCCGGCCAGAAGGCGGCGCGGGCGAGCACCAGTCCAAGCTGCCCGGCCATCAGCATCCAGAAGCCCTGGGCGAAAGTGAACCAGGCCCCCGCCAGCGCGAGCGCCCAGCACGACCAAAGCATGATGCGCCGCCCGCCGATGCGGTCGGAATACGCGCCGCCGATGAGGTTGAGAGGCGCCTGGGCGAGCACCGGGGCGGCAAACAGGGCGCCGATCTCGGCGTTGGACAGTCCCTGCGCGTGGGCGTAGAGGGGCACCGGCAGCCAAGTCATGCCGAGGCCGAAATTCCAGGTCAGCGAGGCGAGGAAGAAATAGGGGTGCGGCACGCCAAATTATGGTTCGACTGCGCGTAAGCCGGCGCAGGTCATTTCGACCAATTGTCCATGCGGTTCGCGCTGGGGTGCTTGCTGATGTGCCTGGGGCTTCCCGCGGGGGCAGGCGAGTGCGTGGCTCGCTCGGGCGAGCGGACAGCGGCTCTGGTGGAGCTCTATACGTCCGAAGGCTGCAGCAGCTGCCCGCCGGCGGACCGCTGGCTCTCGAGCCTCGCAAGGCGCGGATATGCCCCCGAGCGGGTGGTGCCGCTGTCGCTCCATGTCGATTACTGGGACTACATCGGCTGGAAGGACCCTTATGCCAAGCGCGAGTTTTCCCTGCGGCAGAGGAAGCTCACCCAGTTGCAGCGCCTCGCCCTCGTCTATACCCCCCAGGTAATGCTCCAGGGGCGCGATTTCAGGGGCTGGGCCGGCAGCGCCTTCGATGAGGCTGTAGCCAGGATCAATGCGCTCCCCGCGAAAGCGCGGATCTCCCTCGAGATAGGGAAAACCGCACACGACAGCCTGGAGGTCGGTGCGAGCGCGGAGCTCGCCGACCCGGCGCAAAAGGACCAGGCGGCGCTCTATCTCGCGGCGTACGAGAACCGGCTCGTGAGCCGGGTCAATGCCGGCGAAAACCGCGGGCGATTGCTCGAGCATGACTACGTCGTGCTCGAGTGGCAGGGGCCGCTCGCCTTCGACCCCGCAGGCCGCATCCGCGTGCGCCGGCACGTCCCGTTGCTGCCGAAGGCGATATCCGCGCAATCGGGCGTGGTGGCCTTCGTCCAGAACCGCCGCAGCGCCGAGGTCCTCCAAGCCCTCATGCTTCCCGCCTGCTCGGGATAGCCCTTTCGGGTATATTCGCGCCGAGCCATGCAGTACGCCCGCCCGGGGACCGGGCGTCACGGAGGGAGCAGGCAATGCAAGCGACGCAGATCCGGCAGAAGGATGGCGTCTTTTACTTCGTCAGCTACAGGGCCAAGGAGCTGCTGGGGAAGGTGCGCTTCATCAGCCGCTTCTACGGCGAGGGCGAGGAGATCGCTCCCAGCAAGATCGCGCACGACGACGACATCGCCAACTTCATCGCCAAGATCGAGCGCAACGACGAGGCCTTCCAGCGCTCCCTGTCGCGCTCGAAAGTCAGGCAGCTGAAGAACTTCTACGAGACCGCGGTCACGCAGCCGCCGATTCCCGGCACGGTCCTGCTGTTCACCTCCGAGCGGCTCACCTTCCGCTCCGGCGGAGATGGCGCCGTCGGCAGCGTGAACGAGCCCTCGTCGAAGTTCCTGATCATCGACGGCCAGCACCGCTTGGCCGCGCTGCAGTTCTACCTGCACGAGCGCCCCGACGACGCGGCGACGATCAACGTGCCCTGCATCATCTTCGACGGGCGCAGCGAAGACTTCGCCACTGAAATGTTCGTGATCATCAACTCGACGCCGACGCGCATCAACAAGAGCCACCTGGTCGATCTCTACGACCGCGTGTCGTTCGCCGCCCCCGACCGCAAGTTCGCGGCGCGACTGGTCGAGAAGCTCTACAGCGAGGGCGACAGCCCGCTGCGCTACCGTATCAACCGGCTCGGCGGCCGCAGCCAGCGGGACAAATGGGTGCTGCAGGCGGAAATCTTCAACGAGCTGCACCGCTGGGTGCGCGGCCGCTGGCGCTCGATTCAGCTCGCCGGCGGCAGCTCCAAGGAAGTGCCGCGCTACTACGCCATCACGCGCGACTTCTTCAAGGCGGCGCGCGCCGTCTTCGGCGACGCGGTGTGGGGCAAGGACAGCTACATGGTGACCAAGCCCGTGACCATCAAGGCGATGGTCCGGGTGTGCGCCGACCTGGCGCGCGAGGATGCCGAGCCGGAAGCCGGGCGCCTGGCGCGCTGGGAGCAGCGCCTCGCGCCGTGGTCGGAAATGGCCAAGCAGTTCCGCGAGGAAGGCTTCTACGAGCGCTTTCCCGCCAAGGGCGAGGTCGAGCGCGTCGCCCGCGTGCACCGCGATATCGCGCGCGCGGCGGGAATCGAGAGCAGCAAGCCCAAGGCCTAACCGGAATACGGCGCCGCGGCGCCTGTTGGCCCGGTATGACAGCGCGCGCGTTGATTTCCCTACCCATTTTTCTCATTGCTGCTTGCGCGGGCATGGGCGCCGACGAATGCCGCAGCGCCAACTGGTATGAACTGGGCTTCCGCGACGCCATTTTCGGAATCCGGCCTCAGGATGCGACCTACGCCACTCAATGCGAGCGCATCGACCTCGCGCAGTACTCCCAGGGCTGGCGCGAGGGGAACTGGGAATTCGAGCGGCGCAAGGCCAGCTCGGGTGCGGATTAGAGCCGCGATCGGCGCCTGCGCGCTGCTCGCCGGCTGCGCGGCGATGAGCGACCCCGAATGCCGCGGCGCGGACTGGTACAAGCTCGGCGAGCGCGACGCGCTGCTCTACGGGCTGCGCCCGCAGATTGACCAGTACGCCCACCTGTGCGGCAGGCACGGCGTGCAGGCCTCCGAGAAGGACTACATGGCCGGCTGGACCGACGGCCATCGCGAGGGGGCAATCCGCGTTTCGGGCAGCGAATGCTGCGGCACGCGCTAGAGCGCTAGACGGCGCCCTGCGCCGCGAGCGTGTCGATCTCGCCCGCGGCGTATCCCAGCTCGGAAAGAATCGCCCGGGTGTGCTCGCCGAGCGCCGGGATCGCTTCCATCCGCGGCTCGAAGCCCGAGAGGTTGAAAGGCGGCTTGAGCGCGTCGATCTCGCCTCCCGGGGAGTCGACTTTTACCCAGCGCCCGCGCGCGGCAAGCTGGGGGTGGCGCCAAAATTCTTCCATGCTGTTCAGGCGCGCGTTCGCGATGTCGGCGGCTTCGAGCCTCTCATCGACCTGAGCCGCGGAGAGCGTAGAAAACACATTCTCGATTTCCTGGTGCATCGCGTCGCGGTTCAGCATCCGTGCG
>DASQGB010000261.1:0-7873 GCA_035632815.1 Burkholderiales bacterium
CTCGACGACCGGCCCGACACGCAGGCGGTGCGGTGCATGACGAATTGCAAGTGAGCGCAGGGCGCGGACAACACGGCCGGGCGCGTCCCGGCCGTTTTGTTTCGCGGTATAAGGAGTTTCGCTGAAGGAGAGGTTGCATGGCCAAGACCGCCGCCCAGTGGGAAGCAAAGCCGAAGTTTCCGGAGACGCACTACGTCGATTCGCGCGTCTACACCGACGACGCGATCTTCGAAGAGGAGAAGGAGAAGCTGTTCAAGCCGTCGTGGATCATCGCCTGCCACGAGTCGGAGCTGCCGGCGCCGTACGACTACCGGCTCTTCAACCATCCGGCCGGCGTGCCGCTCATCATGATCCGCGGCGACGACGGAAACGTCCGCGTCTTCTACAACATCTGCCCCCACCGCGGCAACACGATCCTGTACGACCCCGCGGGCAACGCCAAGCGCCTGACCTGCATCTTCCACCAGTGGTCGTTCGACTCGCGCGGCAACTGCGTCGACATCTCGCGCGGCGAGCAGGGCTACCAGGAGCGCTTCTGCAAGGAAGACGCCGCGATGCGCGAAGTGAAGTGCGAGGTGGCCTACGGCGGCTTCGTGTGGGTGAACCTCACGGACGACTGCGTGCCGCTGCGCGAGTTCATCGGCGGCGCGATGGACATCCTCGAGCCCTACATGCAGCAGCCGATGGAAGTGTTTCACTACCACAAGGCGCGCGTGCGCACGAACTTCAAGCTGTGGCACGACACCAACAGCGAGTTCTACCACGACTTCCTGCACTACTTTAATCGCATCACCGGCATGATGCAGCCGGGCTACTTCGACCGGAAGTACACCGGCTTTCCCAACGGCCACGCGACCGTCGGCTCGATGCAGATCCAGTACGACAAGTACGAAGGCTCGCAAGTGCGTGCAGTCGGCTGGCCGGGCCTCGCGCGCGGCGGCTGGTACATGGTCGACGTGTTCCCCGGCATGACCTACAACCTGCGCACGTCGGTGCTGCGCATCGATACCGCCATCCCGCTGGGCCCGAACGAAGTGATCATCGAGTTCCGCGGCCTCGGGCTGAAGGCCGACACCGAGCAGGAGCGCAGGCAGCGCGTCTTCGACCACAACATGATCTGGGGACCGTTCGGCCGCAACCTGCACGAGGACCTGCTCGGCGTCCACGGCCAGGGGCGCGCGATGCGGCGCGGCACCGACAGCCGCTGGGTGCTCCAGGGCCGCGAGGAGAACAGCACCATCCACGACGAGATCGGCATGCGGCACTACTACGCCGAGTGGTCGAAGCGCATGGGACGGGCTGCGCATCATCCCGTTTGAATCATGGTGAAGTCGGAGCAACGCCAGGCGATCGAGGAGCTGGTCTACCGCTCGTGCCTCGCGCTCGACGCGAAGGACTACAAGGCGTTCCTCGCTCTGTGCGAGGAGGACTTTCGCTACACCATCGCCACGTACAGCCCCGAGATCCGCCGCGAAATGGTGTGGCTCGACCACGACCGCAACGGGATGGAAACGCTCTTCACCAACCTGCCGCGCCACAACAGCGACCATTCGCCGATCACGCGGCATGCCACGGTTTATACCGTTGACGCGAACGGGGGCAATGCCGAGGTGGTATCGGCCCTGCAAGTCTTCCGCACCCAGCTCGACGGAGGTGCGACCGAGCTCTTCGCCGTCGGCCGCTTCCACGATACGGTCAAGCTCAATGGCGCAAGCCCGAGGCTCGCGCGCCGGCTGGTGCGGCTCGAGACACGGCTTCTCGGCTACGGGTATCACATCCCGTTCTAGAAAGATGCGAATCCAGGTGAACGCGCGCAATCGGGGCTACGAGTTCGAGGCCCTGCCGGGGGAGCGGGTGCTCTATGCCGGCCTGCGCGCGGGCATCGACCTGCCCTACGAGTGCGCGACCGGCACCTGCGGCACTTGCAAGGCGAAGCTGCTGTCCGGCCGCGTGCGCGACCGCTGGCCCGATGCGCCTGGCAGGAAGTTCGTAAAGCCGCAGGCGGGCGAGTTCCTGATGTGCCAGTGCGCCGCCGAGGAAGTGCTCACATTGGAAGTTTCGAAGTTCGTCTATCCGGTGGAGCCGGGCGCGTGCGTGCCGCAGACCTGCAGCGGCACCGTGCGCAACGTGCGAGCGCTGACGCACGACGTGATCGGGTTCGCGCTCGAGCTCGAGCGGCCGCGCGATTTCGACGCCGGCCAGTTCGCGCTGCTCGCGCCCGACGGCATCGACGGCTACCGCGCATACTCGATGTGCAACTACGAGCGCGGTGGCCGCAGCCTCGATTTCGTGGTCAAGCGCAAGGCCGACGGCGCGTTCTCGGAATGGCTGTTCGGCGCCGACCGCGAGGGCGCGCGCCTCGAGATCTTGGCGCCGCTCGGCAAGGCCACCTTCGAGCCCGCGCTCGGCAAGAACCTGCTGTGCATCGCCGGCGGCTCAGGGCTGGCCGGCATCATGTCGATCCTCGCGCGCGCCGCCGAGGCGCGCTACTTCGAGCGCTACAGCGGTTGGGTGTTCTTCGGCGTGCGGACGATGCGGGACGCTTTTTTTCTCCAGGAACTGAGTAACTTCAAGAGAAACAATCTGGAGATCACGGTCGCGCTGTCCGAAGAGGATGTCTCTGAAAAGGCCACCCAGGCCTGGCCCTCGCTCAAATTCCAAAAAGGCCTGGTGCACGAGGTCGCGAAGCGCGTGATGGCGGGGAGCTACCAGAATGTACGCGCCTACGTCGCCGGCCCGCCGCCGGCGGTCGATGCGGCGATCCGCGTGCTGCTGCTCGACGCAAGACTCACCACCGACAACATCCGCTACGACAAATTCAGCTGATGGGGAAGCGCCTCGTATGCCGCGTCGCGGACGTGCCGGAGAACGGGCTCAGGGAGTGCGAGGCCGAGGGCGGCCTCAAGCTCGTGGTGGCGAACGCGGGCGGCGAGTTCTTCGGCTTCCAGGCGGTCTGCCCGCACCAGGACGTGCCGCTGTGCGAGGGCCTGTTCGACGGCGCGACGCTCACCTGCCACATGCACCTGTGGCAGTGGGACGTGCGCACCGGCGCGCCGCTCGGCCTGGCGGAAGCGCCGCTGCAGCGCTATCCGATCGCGCGCGAGGGCGATGCGCTCTACCTCGGCGGCGAATCGACCGCGCTGGACGTGGGTGAGCTATTCAATGGTTTGGATTCATCTATTTTGGAAAAGCTCGTGACGCTTGCGCGGCGCGAAAGCCATCCGGCGGGCGCGATGCTCTACCGCCCCGGCGACCCGGCGGAGGACTTTTTCGTCCTCGATTCCGGGCGCATCGAGTTTCTCATCGGGCGCGGCGACCGCACCGCGCCGGGCGGGTTCATGCTCAGGAAGGGCGAGGTGTTCGGCTGGGCGGCGCTGCTCGAGGGCTACCCGGCGCGAATCGCGAGCGCCCGCTGCCTGGAGGACGCTTCGCTCCTCAGAATCAACGGCAAGGCCGCGCTGCGGGTCCTGGAAAGCGATCCGGCGTCAGGTTTCGTCGTAATGCGTCGGCTGGCCGCGCTGATCGCGCGTTATCTGGCCACATCGGGGGCGAAATGAAACGAATCATGGTTGTACTGGCAGCGTTGGCCGTAACCGGCACCGCCGCTGCCCAGCCCGTCAAGCTGGTGGTCGGCTACCAGCCGTACGACACGATCTCCTACTCGGCGGTGGTGATCCGCGCGCTGGAGCTGTGGAAGAAGCACCTGCCGCCGGGCAGCGAGGTCGAGTTCCAGAACGCGCTGCAGGGCTCGATCATCGTCAACAACATGCTCGCCAACAAGCAGCAGATCGGCTATCTCGGCGACATGCCGGCGGTGGTCGCCACCACCAAGCGCAGCGTCGCGCCGATCAACCTGGTCGCCAATACGGGCTTCTCGCCCGGCCAGCGCTGCAACGTGATCATGGTTCGCGCCGACGCGCCCAAGTTCAAGTCGCCGGAGGAGGCGATCAAGTGGCTCGACGGCAAGCAGGTCGCCACGCCGCAGGGAAGCTGCGCGCACCGTTTCCTCGGCCTGGTGATCGAGCGCACCAAGATCAAGCCCGCCGCCATCCTCAATCAATCCATCGAGGTCATCGCCACCAACCTGCGCCAGGGCAAGATCGACGCCGCGGTGCTGTGGGAGCCGTCGGTGTCGCGCATCGGGGACATCGTCGGCGAAGGCTCGGGGCGCATCGTCGCCACCGGGCACACGTTCGGCATCCCCGACGCCGGCGCGATCGCGATGCGCGAGGACTTCATGAAGAGCCGCCCCGACCTGGTCGAAGCCTGGCTCAAGACCGAGCTCGAGGCGCAGCAGTACGTGATCGATCCGAAGAACTGGACGAAGGTGGCCGAGTTCGTGAAGAGCCAGACCGCCGGCATCACGGTGCCGATGGCGTGGTTCTCGATCTACGGCCAGATCCCGGCTGCGGCCGGCGGCAGCCCGATCCGCGACGAGAAGCCGTTCGTCTTCGAGGACCGGGTGCGCAAGCTGCTCGCGGAAACGTACGTGTACCTGCACCACGCGAAGGTGATCGATGTCGATAAGCCCGCGCCCGGCGCGCTCGACGATTCCGTCGCGCGCAAGGTGGCCCAGGCGGCAAAGGCATCTCTGCCGCTCGGCGTCATCAAGGCGCAGGATGTGTCCCGGATGCCGAAATAGAGAGCACTACAACCCAGAGGAACGAGGAGGGAATCATGAACAGAAGGCATTTCACACTAGCGGCGGTCGCAGCGCTGTTCACTACGTCGGCCCTTGCGGCCGACATCGATTACGGCAAGCCGGGCAGCCCCGTGAATCTCGTGGTGGGCTACCAGCCGTACTACACGCAGTCCTGGTCCGGCGTGGTGATGCGCGGCAAGAAGTTCTACGAGAAGTACCTGCCGAAGGGCTCCGCCGTCGAGTTCCAGATCGGCCTGCAGGGCGCGATCATCGTCAACAACATGCTCGCCGGGAAGCAGAACATCGGCTACATGGGCGACATGCCGTCGATCGTCTCGACCACCAAGCAGGAGGTCGCCGACGTCCGGCTGGTCGCCAACCTGGGGCTGGCGTTCGACCAGTGCAACATCTTCCTCGCGCGCAACGATGCGCCGAAGTTCCAGAACGCGACGCAGGCGCTGCAGTGGCTGGACGGCAAGACCGTGGCGGTGCCGAAGGGGTCGTGCACCGACCGCTACGCGCAGGCGACCTTCAAGAAGCTGAAGGTCAACCCGAAGGAGTACCTGAACCAGAACATCGAGGTGATCACCTCCAACTTCCGCGCCGGCAAGCTCGACGCGGCGGTGATCTGGGAGCCGACCGCCTCGCGCCTGGTGCAGGAGGGGCTCGCGCGCCGCATCGCTTCGGGCGAGAGCGTGCAGGAGAACGACGGCGGCTTCCTCGCCATGCGCGCCGACCTCATCAAGCAGCGGCCCGACGTGGTCAAGGGCTGGCTGCAGGCCGAGCTCGATGCGCAGCTGTTCCTCGCCGATCCCAAGAACGACACCGAGATCATCAAGATGGCGAAGGAGCAGACGACCGGCTTCGGCGAGCGCGTGCTGTGGTACTCGCTGTACGGCACGTACGACACCAACGCCGGAGGCCACGCGGTGCGCAACTACCTGCACTACGGGTTCACACCCGAGACGCGCGAGCTTCTCAACCGGGCGACCACTTTTCTGCACTCGATCAAGAGCATCAACGTCGACAAGATGCGGCCGGAGGCGGTCGAGTCGAAGTGGACCGAGGAGATCCTCAAGGAGCGCGGACTCAAGGCGCCGATCGGCCAGGTGAAGGCGCTACCGGACTCGCAGGCGCCGAAGAACTGATGGAGGCAGAGGCGGCGCTGGGAGCCGGGGCCGCGGACGAGGCGGTCGCCGTACTGCGCGAGACCACGGCTTTCGGGGACGTCCCCCGGGGGCTGCTGGCGCGCATTGCGGCGATCGCGCGGCCGGCGCGCTATGCCGGCGGGACGCGCATCTACAGCCCCGACGACCCGGCCGACGACGTGTTCGTCGTGGTGTCGGGCCGGGTCGAGCATGTGCTGAGCCCCGAGGTCGGCGCGCGTGAGTCGGTCAAGCGCGTGGCGCGCGGCGGGGTGTTCGGCTGGACCGGGCTGCTGCTCGGCCAGACGCGGCGGCTTGCCACGGTCACCGCCACCGAGCCGGCCGAGGTGCTGCGCATCGGCACCGAAGACCTCATCCGCCTGCTCGCCGCCGAGCCGCTCGAAGGCGAGCGGGTAATGGAGCGCTTCGTCACCATGATCCAGCGCGAATTCACCGTGCCGGCGCTGCTGACCAAGGTGCGGCGCGTCTCGGGGGCGATGACCGAGGAGATGTCCAGCCTCAGCCTGACGATGTACCGGGCCTCGCTGTGGCTGAAGAGCCCGCGCCCGTACCTGATGGTGATCGGCTTCGCGCTGTTTCTCGGCTTCTGGTATCTCGCGGTCGAGGCCTGGAAGCTCCCGCGCTTCCGCGAGATGCCGGGCTTGACTTCGGTGGTCAAGGAATGGCTCTCGCCAAACCCGACCTACGGGCTGTCGCTGTACACCGAGGAGTATTACCAGCACATCATCGTGTCGGTCTGGCGGGTGACCAAGGCGTTCCTGCTCGCCACGCTCCTCGGCGTGACCTTCGGCCTGCTGCTCGGCTGGTCGCGCAAGTTCAAGGAGTACGTGTTCCCGGTGTTCGAGATGCTGCGGCCGATCCCGATCCTCGCCTGGGTGCCGCTCGCGATCGTGATGTTCATCGCCACCGAGTCCGCGGTGGTGTATCTCGCGTTTCTCGCCTCGTTCTTCGCCACCGCGCTCAACACCATGCTCGGCGTCGAGTCGATCGACGAGTCGTACATCCGGGCCGCGGACTGCCTGGGCGCGGACCGCTGGCAGGTGTTCCGCCACGTGATCATCCCGGGCTCGCTGCCCTTCATCTTCACCGGCCTGCAGATCTCGGTCGGCGTGTCCTGGTTCTCGCTGGTCGCCGCCGAGATGGTCTCCGGCCAGTACGGCCTGGGCTACGTGATCAATACCTCGTACATGATGGTGCGCTATCCCACGATCATCATCGGCATGGTCACGCTCGGCATCGTCGGCTACATCACGAGCGCAATGGTCCGCGTCGCCGGCGACTACATGATGGAGTGGCGCGTGCGCGAGCTCGCCCTCTCGGACCGCTAAGCATGAATATGCGCCACCAATCTACCAGGGGTCATATCGTCATCGAAGATGTGGTCAAGGTATACGACCCGGCCGGCGCGGCGGTGATGGCGGTGGATCATTGCTCGCTCGAGATCGAGCCGGGCGAGATCTGCATGATCGTCGGACCCTCGGGCTGCGGCAAGACGACGCTGCTCAACGCCATCGCCGGGTTTCACGACATCACTTCGGGGCGGATCACCATGGACGGCGAGGTGCTGTGCTCGAACGAGAAGCCAAAGTCGACGCCCGGCCCCGACCGCATCGTGGTGTTCCAGAACGGCGCGCTCTTTCCCTGGAAGAGCAACCTCGAGAACGTGATCTTCGGCCCGGTGATGCAGGGCAAGCTCGCTCGCAGGGAGGCGCTGGAGAAGGGCCGCGCGATGATGTCCGACGCCGGCCTCTCCGGCGTCGAGCACAACTATCCCGGCGAGGTGTCCTCGGGCATGCGCCGGCGCGTCGAGATCGTGCGCGCGCTGATGAACGATCCGAAGGCCCTGCTGCTCGACGAGCCCTACCGCGCGCTCGACTCGCTCACCAAGAGCGTGATGCACGAGGCGCTGCTCGAGATCTACTACAAGAACAAGGTGACGATCTTCTTCATCACCCACGACCTCGAGGAGGCGATCTTCCTCGGCCACCGCGTCGCCATCATGACCACGCGCCCCTGCAAGCCGAAGAAGGTGCTCGACGTCGACATTCCCCACCCGCGCGACTAC
>DASQGB010000262.1:0-3772 GCA_035632815.1 Burkholderiales bacterium
CTCGAGCAGCACCAGCCGCGCGATGCCGCGCCGCTCGAGGCCCAGCACGCGCAGCAGCGCGTGCTCGCCGCGGCGCCGGGCGACTTCGAGCGCCTGCGCCGAGAACACCAGGAAGCCGCCGGTGAGAAGGGCCACCATCGCCAGAGCATTGAGATTGACGCGATACGAGCGCGAGGGATAGCCGCTCGCCTCTTCCAGGGTTTCGACCGCAGTTGCATGAACGCCCGGTGGCAACAACGATTGGATGTTTTTGAGAACTGCGTTTTTGTCTGCACCCCTTTCCAAGCGAATGTCGAGCCGATTCAACTCCCCCAGCCTTCCAAAGCGCCATTGCGAGGTGGCGATGTCGGTGAGCGCGCCGACGCCGCGCAGCGACGAGCCCGGCAGCACGCCGGCGATCTTTAGGGCCACGCTGTGCTCGCCGGCGACCAGCCGCAGCTCGTCGCCCTTCCCGAGCCGCAGCGCCTCCGCGGCTGCCGCCGAGAGCAGCAGGCGATCGGGCGTAAGCAGCTCGAAGCGCTCTTCCAGCACGAGCTGGGGCTGCAGCGCCGCGGCGCGCAGGATGTCGACGCCGGTGACGCGCAGCAGGCGCTCGGTGCCGGCAATGCCGGCGTCGAGCTCCAGCGCGGGACTCACCAGCGCGACGCCGGGGAGCCGGGAGATCGCCGGGTACAGCGACTCGGAGAAGCCGGCGCGCGCGCCGCGCACCTCGAGATCGGCCTCGCCGGCGAGAGTGCGCACCGCCGCGGCGACGTCGCTCACCGCGGCGCGGTTGACGAGGTGCACGCCGTAGGCGAGCGCGACGCCGAGCGCGATGCCGATGACCGAGAGCAGGATGCGCCCCGGCGGGCGGCGCGAGTTGAACAGAGCGAGCAGCCGCAGCATCGGCGGCTACTATACTGCGCGGATGCGCAGGGCTGTCTTTGCTTTACTTATTAGCATCTCGTCAATTTCTGCTGCGCAGGAGCTGCCCGCTTGGTTCACGGAGTCGCTGCTGCATCTGCCCGACGACGTGGCCGAGGCGGCGCGCGGGGGCAAGCGCGTCATGCTGTATTTCGGCCAGGACGGCTGCCCATACTGCAAGCAGCTCATGGAGGTGAACTTGCGCCAGCGCGCGATCGCCGACAAGCTGCGCCGGAACTTCGTCGCGCTGGCGCTCAATATCTGGGGCGACCGCGAGGTGACCTGGACCGACGGCAAGCCGATGAGCGAGAAGCAGCTCGCCGCGATGCTCAAGGTACAGTACACGCCGACCCTGCTATTCCTCGATCCGAGCGGCGGCGTCGCGCTGAGGGTGAACGGCTATTACCCGCCCCACCGCTTCGAGGCGGTCCTGGATCAGCTGTTGGGCGTTCCGGCTTCGGAAGTAAAGGAAGCGGCAAACGCCAACCTCAACCCGCAATCCTTCTTCCTGAAGTCGGCAGACCTAAGGCGCAAGTCCGGCGGCAAGCCCCTCGCAGTGCTGTTCGAGACCCCGCATTGCGCGGCCTGCGACGAGCTGCACGCCGTCGCTTTCAAGCGACAGGAGGTACTCGACCAGCTTGCCAAGTTCGACGTCGCGCGCTTTGCGTTGAATGACCCGGTAGAAATCCTCCCCCTCGGGGGTAAACCCACTAGCGCGGCAGCTTGGGCACGGTCGCTTGAGGTGGGCTATGTGCCGACTCTGGTGTTCTTCGACCCCCGCGGACGCGAGGTGCTGCGGATGGAAGCCTACTTCCGGCCCTTCCATGTCGCCGGCG
Source organism: Burkholderiales bacterium (assembly GCA_035632815.1). Lineage (GTDB taxonomy): Bacteria > Pseudomonadota > Gammaproteobacteria > Burkholderiales > SG8-39 > SCGC-AG-212-J23. The sequence continues at coordinate 1,740 of DASQGB010000262.1, forward strand.
CGCTCGAGTACGTGTCGAGCGGCGCCTACCGGCGCGAGCCCTCGTTCCAGCGCTTCCTCCAGGGGCGAGCCGAGCGCCTGCGCAGCCGCGGCGAAACGGTGGACCTCTGGAACTAGGGCGCGCACGTTGACCTGTCTTGCTGAGGGGTGCAGCGTGGTGGGGTGGTGCGTCTCGTCCTTCTGTTCTCCTGCATCGCGCTGTCCGGCTGCGAGCCGCTCGCGCTGTCGGTGATCGGCGCAGGCGCGGGTACCGCGCTGCGCTACAACCTCGACAGCGTCACCTACCGCACCTTCACCGCGCCGGCGGATCAGGTCAAGGCCGCCTCCCTCAGCGCGTTCGAGCGCATGGGCATCACGGTCGCGTCTTACGGCCGCTTCGACGGCGGCGAGCTGATTTACGCGCGCACCGACAATCGGGACATCGAGATGGAGATCGAGGCGATCAGCCCGCGCGCGACGCGCGTGCGCATCGCGGCGAAGAACGGCAGCTTTTTCTACGACACCGCGACCGCCGCCGAAATCGTGGCGCAGACGCAGCGGGTGCTCGATCTAGCCGTGGCAAAGCAGCCGGCAGGAACAAAGCAGGTCAGCGTCCACTGAGCTTCAGGAGCTAGGGCAGCGTGGCGCCGTCGGCGTCGTCGGCGCTTTCGACCTGCGCCGGCTCGGGCTCGCGCGCGAGCAGCGCCTCCAGGCGCGTCACGTGGCGCTGCTCGTCGACCGCCATCTCGGCAGCAAAGGCGCACACCGAGTCGTTCATGGAGTGCTCGGCGACGTCGGTATAGAAATTCTGCGCACGCCGCTCGGAAGCGAGCGCGAGCTTGAGCGCGTCGCGGGCATTCTTCGGCTTGACGGCAATTTCGGCCTGCGGCCCGAGGAAGTGCCAGGCGTACTCCCAGGTCCGCAGCTCCGGCAGCTTGCGGTCCGCCGTGCCGAGCGCCAGCGCCTCGTACTGCTCGCGCTCTTCGCCGCCGATCCTGGCGAACTCCTCGGCAAGGTGGTCGATGCCGGCGTCGCGCATCGAGCGCTCGAGCTCGGCGAAGCGCTTGGCGGCTTCTCGCTCGACCGCAATGGCGTGCGCGTAAAGCTCGGGCAGGGTGTTTGGTAGCAGGCGTCTTCCCATGGATGCTCCTCGCCCATAACCCTATTGCGGCAACGTTACGTGCGAGTTCTATGCGGGGCAGGGAAACGTGCGTCGAGTTTCCTGTCGCCGCCGCACGCCATAGGGCGGGCGCAGCCTAAAGAACTATCGGGGCCAGAGCCCGGTTCTTTTTCGACCCAACAAAACCCCCCGGCGCTTCGCGCCACCCCCCTTGTCAGGGGGGCGACTCATCGGCTGCGGTATTCGGCCAGCTTTTTCTCCAGCTGCCCGTACTCCCGGCACGGGAGCAGGCAGATGCCCTTCAGGGCGGAAAGGTGCTCCTCGGCCTTGTGCACGTTGCCGATCATCAGGTAGGCCTCGCCGAGGTACTCGTGCGCGCCGCGGTGCCGCGGGTTGAGCTGCAGCGCGCGGGCGTAGTGCTTGAACGCCGCCGGCAGGTCGCCCGAGTTGCGGTGGGCGTAGCCGAGGTAGTTCTGGATCTCCGCATTGCGCGTGTCGCGCAGCGCCGCCGACGACAGCAGGCGGATCGCGCTCGCCCAGTCCTTCGCCTCGACCGCCGCGCGGCCCTGGGTGAAATCGGGATCCGAGTCCGGTTCATCCCCGTCGCCGGGGTCCGCCATCACGGCGGCGCTGGCGACGAGGAGAACCAGCAGTACGCTGCCCTTCACTGCAATTTGGCCATGTGCTGCTTGAGCTCGACCAACTCCGCGCGCTCACCGTCGGCCTCGCGCGTGAGCTTCGCGAGCTGGGACCAGTAGCCCGCTGCCTTCTTCCTCATTCCGGCGGCGTCGGCGGCCTTGGCCGCGCCGTAGTAGCCGCGCAGCCGGTTTGGCGTCGCTTTCATCGAGGCCTCGTATTCCTTGAGCGCCGCCGCGGGCTGGCCGTGCTCGCGCAGCATGTCGCCGAGCTGCTCGCGCATTGGATACAGGCGGTTC
>DASQGB010000263.1:0-1768 GCA_035632815.1 Burkholderiales bacterium
AAGCGCGAGCAGCAGCGCGTGATCACCGCCGCGGTGAAGGACACCACCGCGCGCCTGCGCGAGACGCTGGGCGTGAGGCCCGACGCCAGCGGCAAGGGCGCGCTGCCGAAAGTCGACGCCAACCTGCGCGCCGTCGAGGCCCACCTCGAGGCCGTGCGCAAGGCGAGCGCCGGGAGCCACGCCGAGCTCGCCGACGGCGCCGAGCACTACGTCCTCGGCGCGCGCGAGATCCTGCGCCGCCAGGCGATCAGCATCCGGCTCTCCGAGCAGACCGCCGCGAGCCGCAACGCGCTGGCGGCGCACATGAGCCGCGCGTCGTACCGCGACGCCAACTGGATCCACGAGGCGATGAACCGCAAGAAAAAGGTCGAGGGCGACTACTTCGACTACAACGTGACGCTGGTCGCGCTGTCCGAAGTGCTGTGGAGCTTCCCCGACGCGCGCAAGCTCCTCGTCTCGCGCGTCGACGACAGCCTGCTTCTCGAGATCGGGCCGGCCGAGGACGCGCGCCGCGTCGCGCTTGGCCAGTCGAAGCGCATCGCCCAGGAACTCGACGGCGTCCGCCGCTTCGCGCCCGGCCGCTGACGAATGGCGCTGTGGCAGAAGCTGTGGCTTCTGTTCACCGTCATCTGGGTCGTGGTCGCCGGGCTGCAGGTCATGACGATCCTGGTTTTTTCCGAAGGAGAGCTGGAGCGGGAGAAGGCCCTCCTGCCGCTCGTCCTCGTCTTCGTGGTGCCCGCGGTCGCCTACGGCATCGGCTGGATCTGGGCGAAGCTACGGGAAAGAAAATTACGCCGCGGCAGCGGCGGATAGCGAAATAATCAGCTTCTCGAGCTTGCGCGCGTCGGCGTCGAAGCGCCGGATGCCCTCGGCGAGCTTGTCGGTCGCCATGGCGTCCTCGTTGTGCATCCAGCGGAAGCTCTTCTCGTCGAGCTTCAACTTCTCCACCGATTGACGCCTTGCATTTTCCGGCGTGAGCCTCGGGGTGATTTCGCCTTCCGCCTTCGAGAGCTTCTCCAGCAGGTCGGGAGCGATGGTGAGCAGATCGCAGCCGGCGAGGGCGATCACCTGGCCGGTCTTCCTGAAGCTCGCGCCCATCACCTGGGTGGCGTAGCCGTGCTTCTTGTAATAGGTGTAGATGCGCGCCACCGAGGCGACGCCGGGATCGTCTTCCAGCGCGATGTCGTCGACCTTGCGCGCCTGGCGGTGCCAGTCGTAGATGCGCCCGACGAAGGGCGAGATCAGCGTGACGCCGGCCTCGGCGCAGGCCACCGCCTGAGCGAACGAGAAGAGCAGCGTCATGTTGCAATGGATGCCTTCGCGCTCGAGCTTCTCCGCGGCGCGGATGCCTTCCCAGGTGCTGGCGAGCTTGATGAGGATGCGGCTGCGCCCCACGCCGGCCTTTTCGTACAGCGCGATCAAGCGCCTCGCCCTTTCGATGGATTTCTCCGTGTCGAAAGAAAGGCGCGCGTCGACCTCGGTCGAGACCCGGCCGGCGACGTGCTTCAGGATCTCGCGCCCGAACTGCACGAAAAGGGCGTCCATGGTGAGCGCGGTGTCGCCGCGGGCTTCCTCGATGGCGCTGTCCACCAGGTGGCGAAAGCGCGGGTCTTCGGCGGCCGTCAGCAGGAGAGACGGGTTGGTGGTGGCGTCCTGCGGCTTCCATTTCGCCACCGCTTCGATGTCCCCGGTATCGGCGACCACCAGGGAGTGCTTACGCAGCGAGTCGAGTTGGGAGATCATCCAGCGCAATTTTACCGGCGGCGTA
>DASQGB010000264.1:0-2963 GCA_035632815.1 Burkholderiales bacterium
TGGCGCGACGGCTGGTTCCACACCGGCGACTGCGTGCGCCGCTCGGAGGGCGGGTCGCTGCACTTCGTCGACCGGCGCAAGAACATCATCCGCCGCGCCGGCGAGAATATCGCCGCCCTCGAGGTCGAGGCGGCGCTCGCCGGCCACCCGGCCGTGCAGCAGGTCGCGGTCATCGCCGCTCCCGACCCCGTGCGCGACGAGGAAGTCATGGCCTGCGTCGTTCCGCAGCCGGAAACGAAGCTGACGTTTCAGACTGCGGTGTCCATTCAGGACTGGTGCCTCGAGCGGCTGGCCTACTTCAAGGCGCCGGGCTATGTCGCCTTCGTGCGCGAGCTGCCGGTCACCTCCACCAACAAGGTGCAGAAGGCTAAGCTCGCCGATTTCGCGGTCAATCCCACGAACTGCTTCGACGTGCGCGACCGGAAGCGGCGCGCATGAGTCGCAGCGGCTACGACGGCGTCGCCGTCGCCGTTCCGGTCACCGTACCGTACGTGCGTTACTCGATCCGTGCGGCGCATTGGTGGCTCGCCCGGGCCCTGGATCTTCTTCTCAAAGAGTCAGGATTGAAAAAGGAAGCGATCGACGGCCTGACGGTATCGAGTTTTACCCTGGCCCCCGACACCGCGGTCGGGCTCACGCAGCATCTGGGACTGTCGCCGCGCTGGCTCGACCACATCCCGCTCGGCGGCGCGAGCGGGGTGGCGGCGCTGCGCCGCGCGGCGCGGGCGGTGCAGTCCGGCGACGCCGAAGTCGTCGCCTGCCTCGCCGGCGATACCAATCATGTCGACTCGTTTCGCCTCACGCTCGCCAACTTCAGCCAGTTCGCGCGCGATGCCGTGTATCCCTACGGCGCGGGCGGCCCCAACGCCAGCTTCGCCTTTCTGACCGCCTACTACATGCGCAGCTACGGCGCCACGCGGGAGGACTTCGGCAAGCTGTGCGTCGCGCAGCGCGCCAACGCGCTGAAGTATGCGCATGCGCTGTTCAAGAAGCCGCTCAGCCTCGAGGAGTACCTTGCCGCGCGAGCGATCGCCGAGCCGCTGCACCTCTTCGATTGCGTCATGCCCTGCGCCGGGGCCGAGGCCTTTCTGGTTCTGACCGAGGACCGGGCAAAGGCGCTCAAGCTTCGCCATGTCCGTCTGCTTGGAACCATTGAACGGCACAACGCCTTCCCGGCCGACCCGGTGCAGATGCGCGCCGGCTGGGCGCTGGACCGCGACGATCTGTATCGCCAGGCGGGCACCGGGCCCGCGGACATGAATTTCGTCCAGACTTACGACGACTACCCGGTAATCTCGCTGATGCAGATCGAAGACCTTGGTTTCTGCGGCAAGGGTGAAGGCCCGGCTTTCGTGCGCAGCCACAGCTTCACTCACGACGGCGACTTTCCATTGAATACCTGCGGCGGACAGCTTTCGGTCGGCCAGGCCGGCGCGGCTGGCGGCTTCCTCGGCATGGTCGAAGGCATTCGCCAGCTCAGCGCCGGGGCCGCAACCCGACAGGTGAAAAACGCGAAGCTCGGTCTCGTCAGCGGTTTCGGCATGATCAACTTCGATCGCGGCATCGCCTCCGGCGCGGCCATCCTCGGATGCTAGAACGGCCCAAGCGCAAGAATCCCGTCCTGCGCACCCGGTTGCCTACCCTGCCCCCGGCGGCCCGCAGCCGGGTCGCGCTCGGGCTCACGGCCGCGGCGGCGCAAGGGCGATTCGAGCTGCAGCAATGCCGCGACTGCAGCGCCGTCCAATACCCGCCACGCGAGGCCTGCCACCGCTGCCTTTCAATCAGGTTGCCTTGGCGATCCCAGCCCGGTGATGGGGAGCTGCTCTCCGACACGGTTTTGCATCACAGCAACGATCTCTTCTTCCGCGAGCGGCTGCCCTGGCGGCTCGGCCTGGTGCGCCTCGATTGCGGGCCGGCGGTCGTTGCTCATCTCCATGGTTCGATTGAAAAACCCCCGACAAGAGTCCGTGTAAGAGCGATGCTCGATCGCGCCGGACAGGCAGTGCTCGTAGCGCATCCCGACAAGGAAACCTCCAACATGGCAGATGACCGGCAGCTGCGGGAATTCACCTGCGATCCGAAGTTCCGCAAAGTGCTCGTCACCGACGGCAAGTCCGCCGTAGGGCAAGCACTCGTAAGGGCGCTGGTGAAGGCAGGAGCCGACCTGGTCTGGGTGGGCCACGCCGAGCCGTGGAAGAAGTTCGCCGGGTTCGACGAGCTGCAGGCCATCCCCCAGATCACCCTGCTGCCCCTCGACGTCACCGATTCGAAGAACGTGCGCGAAGTCGCGGCCGAGATCGGCGGCAAGGTCGATATCCTGGTGAATAACGCGGAGCACCATCGCACCTTCGGCATCGCCAACCGCCCGGGAGTCGACACGGCAAGAGCGGAAATGGACGTGAACTACTTCGGCCTGCTGCGCCTGGCGCAGGAGCTCGGCCCGCCCATGCGCTCGCGCGGCGCCGACGGCCAGTCGAGCGCGGTAGCATGGGTCAATCTGCTGTCGATCTACGCGCTCGCCAACTTCCCCGCGCACGGCACCTTCTCCGCGTCGAAGGCGGCGGCGCATTCCCTGTCGCAATGCCTGCGCGCCGAGATGCGGCCCGCGGGCGTGCGCGTGATCAACGCCTTCCCCGGCCCGGTCGACGACGAGTGGAACCAGCTATTGCCGCCGCCAAAGGTATCGCCGACGGCGCTGGCCAACGCCGTGGTCAGGGCCCTGCAGGACGGCGTCGAGGACCTCTATCCCGGCGATGTCGCGCAGGAATGGCTCGAGCGCTGGCGCGACAATCCGAAGGCGCTGGAAAGGGAACTGTCCGCATGAGCATTCTTTCCCAACTAATAGAAAACCTCTCAAGAGGCAGCATCCGGGTCGTCGATCTCACTCAGACCTTGTCGCCGGAGTTTCCGCAGATCTCGCTGCCGCCGGAGATGGGGCAGGCCTGGCCGTTCCGCATCGAGGA
>DASQGB010000265.1:0-4960 GCA_035632815.1 Burkholderiales bacterium
GCAGTGCAGGGCATGCTGAAGACGCTCGGCGGGCCGGACCGCCCGCCGCTCGGCGATCGCGCCCTCGCCGCGGCGCTGTTGCGCAGCGAAGGGCTCGCCAACGAGCGCGGGCTCACCGAGATCACCCTGGGTTTCTGCCGCAGCCTCGGCATCTCGGCGCGCGTGCTCCCCATGAGCGATGACCAGGTGCGAACGCACATGCTCACGCCGGCCGGCGCGGTAAGCACCCACGAGTACTTCCACCAGCTCGGCGGCGAACCGCCGGTGCGCGGCTTCCAGTACGCGGGTGCCGAAGAAGCGCGGCTCTCGGACGAGGTGCTCGATGCGCTGCACGCAGCCGATCTCGAGGCGGTGGTCATCTGCCCCGCCAATGTCTACTACACCATCCAGCCGATCCTCGCGGTCCGCGGAATGAGGGAGCTGCTGCGCAAGCGCGGCGCGCCGGTCGTGGCCGTGACGCCGATCGTCGGCGACAAGGCGCGCAATAGCTCGGCCGGAAAAATGATGCGCGAGCTCGGGCGCGAGCCTTCGCCGCGCTCGGTCGCCGGCGAGTACTTGCGCCTGGTCGACGGTTTCGTGCTCGACAGCAAGGACGGCCCATACGCCGAGAGCATCCGCTCGTTCGGCATGCAGGCCCTGGTCGCGCCGACGGTGATGCGCAATCTCGATGACCGCGTCTCGCTCGCGCGCGCCGTGCTCGACTTCGCGGCCTCGATCCGCAACACCAGGGCGCTCGAAGTCGAATGAGGTTTCTGCCGCTCATCCTGGCGGCGCTGCCTTTCGCGATCAGCGCAAACGAGCCGGAAATCCAGCGCGCCCTCATCCAGCGCGACCAGCAATCCGCGGAGTTCTCGAATAGGGCGCTGGAGAGGATTCACGTGCGCCAGCGTCCCGATCCGGCAATCGCGCCCGAATTGCGCCCGTATGAGCGCAGTTCCATGGCGAGGGAGCGGGACGCGGAGTTGCTGCGCCTTTCCCCGCCAGTCAGGAAATCGGGCTCTGACCCCGATTTACGCCCCTTACCGCTCCCAGGGGGGCCGCGCCACGGGGTCGATCCCATACCGGCCCAGGGCCTCGGCGGCTAGGGGGCTCGCCAGCGCGGCGAGCGCCGCGACGGCGATGTTCTTCGCATCGACTTCGAAGAACTCGCGCAGCGCAGCGCGGGTGTCGCTGCGCCCGAAGCCGTCGGTGCCCAGCGCAATAAATCGATTTGCAATGTAAGGCCTGATCAAGTCAGCCACGGCGCGAACATAATCGCTTGCCGCGATCACCGGGCCTTCGGTGCCCGCCAGGCATTCCTCCACCCAGCTCACCGCCGTTCCGCCGAAGCGCCGCTCGCGCTCGACCCGCATGCCCTCTCGCCGCAGCTCGGTGAACGAGGTGACGCTCCAGACATCGGCGGGAATGCTCCAGTCCTTCTCGAGCAGCTCGGCGGCCGCAATCACCTCGCGCAGGATTGGACCGCTGCCGAGCAGCTGCACTTTCGCCCCTGCGCTTTTCTTGAACAGGTACATGCCTTTCAGGATCCCCTCGCCCGCGTCGGCCGGCATGGCCGGATGCGGATAATTCTCGTTGGCGACCGTGACGTAATAGAAGACGTCCTCCTGGGCCTCGAGCATGCGCCGGGCGCCGTCGCGCACGATCGCCGCCAGCTCGTAGCCGAAGCAAGGATCGTAGGCGCGGCAATTGGGGATCGTCGCGGCAGCGAGGTGCGAGGAGCCGTCCTGATGCTGCAGGCCCTCGCCGGCGAGCGTGGTGCGGCCGGCCGTGCCGCCGATAAGGAAGCCGCGCGCGCGCGAATCGGCCGCCGCCCAGATCAGGTCGCCCACGCGCTGGAAGCCGAAGATCGAGTAATAAACGTAGAAAGGCAGCATCGGCGTGGCATGCGAGGAGTAGGAAGTTGCGGCGGCCAGCCACGACGACAGCGCGCCCGCCTCGGTGATGCCCTCCTCGAGGATCTGGCCGTCCTTCGCTTCGCGGTAGTAGAGCAGCTCGTGGTGGTCCTCGGGCTCGTAGAGCTGGCCGAGCGCCGAATAGATGCCGAACTGCCGAAACAGCGTCTGCATGCCGAAGGTGCGCGCCTCGTCGGCGACGATCGGCACTACCCGCGCGCCCAAGGTCTCGTCCTTCATCAGCTGGGAGAGAAGCTGCACGAAGGCCATGGTCGTGGACTGGCTGCGCGACGAGGTGAAGTCGATCGCCGGCACGGCAAGGGGTCCTGCGGTTGATTTCCTTTCCGGCAGATACCCGCCGAGCAGCTCCCGCTTCGAGCGCAGATACCTCATCTCCGGACTGTCGGGGCCGGGGTGGTAGAAGCGCAGCTGCGCGACGTCCTCGTCCGAAAGCGGCAGCGCAAAGCGATCGCGGAATTCGCGCAAAGCGTCGTCGTCGAGCTTCTTCTGCTGGTGGGTGCCCATCTTGCCCTGGCCCCCGAGGCCCATGCCGTAGCCCTTCTTGGTCTTGGCGAGGATCACGGTGGGCTGGCCCTGGTGCTGCGCGGCGGCGTGGTAGGCGGCGTAGATCTTTACCGGGTCGTGCCCGCCGCGCCGCAGCCGGTCGATGTCGGCATCGCTCATGCCGGCGATCAGCTGGCGCAGCTCGGGGTATTTGTTAAAGAAATGCTCGCGGTTGAAGCGCCCGTCGGTGGCGGCATAAGTCTGGAACTCGCCGTCCACGGTCTCGTGCAGGCGCTTGAGCAGCACCCCGTCCTCGTCGCGCGCGAATAGCGGATCCCAGTCCGCGCCCCACAGCAGCTTGATGACGTTCCAGCCCGCGCCGGCGAACAGGCCCTCGAGCTCCTGCACGATCGAGCCGTTGCCGCGCACCGGCCCGTCGAGCCGCTGCAGGTTGCAGTTGACGACGAAGACCAGGTTGTCGAGGCCGTCGCGCGCGGCGAGCGACAGCCCGGCGAGCGACTCGGGCTCGTCCATCTCGCCGTCGCCGACGAAGGCCCAGACTTTTCTTGTTTTCGAAGAATCATCAAGAATCTTTCGATTCACCAGGTAACGAATGAACCGCGCCTGGTAGATGGCGTTGATCGGCCCGAGCCCCATCGAGCCGGTCGGAAACTGCCAGAAGTCGGGCATCAAATAGGGATGGCAATACGAGCAAAGGCCCTTCCCGGTGGTTTCCCGCCGGTAGTGGTCCAGTTGCTCTTCACTCAGCCTGTTTTCGAGGAACGCCCTCGCATATACCCCGGGGGCCGAATGAGGCTGGAAATACACCAGATCATCACCTCGGAAAAAATGGTTGAAGCCGACCTCGAACAGGTCGGCCGCCGAGGCATAGCTCGCGATGTGCCCGCCGAGCTCGGGGTGCGCCCGGTTCGCGCGCACCACCATGGCGAGCGCATTCCAGCGCACGATCGCCGAGATGCGCTGCTCGAGCTCGAGGTTGCCGGGAAACTGCGGCTGCTCGGCGAGCGCGACCGAATTCTTGTACGGCGTGTTCAGGACCGGCGGAAGCGGCACACGTCGTGCGCGGGCGTGATCCAGCAGCTTTCGCAAAAGAAACGTGGCGCGCTCGCGCCCCTCGTTCTGCACCAGGGCGTCGAAGGCCTCCAGCCATTCGCGCGTTTCGACGGGGTCGGCGTCCGGCGCGTTGACGCGCCAGAACGCGGAGCTGACGATATCCGACAGGTTTGTCATTCCAGCATCGTAGACCTCAGTCTGCGGCATTTGGTATCGTTTGTTGCCGTCATTTCGTCTCCAAACGGCATATCATGCCGCCATGGACGCCATCGACCTGCGCATACTCGAGCGGCTGCAGCACGACGCGCGGATTTCCAACGTCGATCTCGCGCGCGCCGCCAGCCTCTCGCCTTCGCCCTGCCTCGCGCGCGTGCGCGCGCTGGAGGCAGCGGGCACCATCCACAGCTATGTCACGCTGCTCGATCCGAAGAAGCTGGGGCTCACCGTAAGCGTGCTGGTCCAGGTGACGCTGGAGAAGCAGGTCGAGCCGGCGCTGGTCGTCTTCGAGAAAGCCGTGCGCGAGCGCCCGGAGGTGATGGAGTGCTACCTGATGACCGGCGACGCCGACTACCTGCTGCGCGTGCTGGTGCCCGATGTGCCGGCGTTCGAGCGCTTCATCCTCGACTTCCTCTCCCGGGTGCCGGGCGTCGGGAACATCAAATCGAGCTTCGCGCTGAAGCAAGTTAAATACCAGACTGCGCTGCCGCTGCCGCCCCAAACGGGATCTGGACGGAAGGTCCGAAAAAGATGATATGATCCGCCCCGCAGTGATATTCAGGTAGCGAATTTGCACCCCTCAACCGCCGCAATCTTGCAGCGCTCGCAGTGGCAGTCAGATCCCTTCCTTGATCGTCATGCCCGGCTTTGTCGCGCCCGGATTCGACGCGGCATTTCGTAATAGGAACAGTAAATGGCAACCGGTACCGTTAAGTGGTTCAACGACTCCAAAGGCTTCGGCTTCATCACTCCGTCCGAGGGCGGCGAAGATCTGTTCGCGCATCACACCGCGATCCAGATGAGCGGCTTCAAGACGCTGAAGGAAGGCCAGAAGGTCGAGTTCGAGGTGAAGAAGGGCCCGAAGGGCCTGCAGGCGGCGAATATCAAGCCCCTGTAAGCGACGCCTCGAGCGTTATAAAGCCCGCTTCGGCGGGCTTTTTTGTTTCGAAACCGGGGTCAGGGTCGTAATTAAGTGGTGGGTGCTAACGCAAAGGCTTAATTACGACCCTGACCCCGGTTTGGTGCCGGTTGTCCGAATCGAACGGACGACCTACCGCTTACAAGGCGGTTGCTCTACCCCTGAGCTAAACCGGCATTCGGCGCGAATTATGCGCCTGTTGTTACTTGATACGCCTCAGGGTGGGCTTGCCGCCGCCCGAAGGCTTCTTGGGCGGCTCAGAGGTGCTAACTGGCGCGGGGAGCGCGGCCGGCGGTCGGGTATTGGCCGGAGCGGTCTCGGTCTCCGCCTTCGACTGGATGCCGGACTTGGGGCC
>DASQGB010000266.1:0-9070 GCA_035632815.1 Burkholderiales bacterium
ATCACGATGGTGACCGATGCGCCGATGCTCTATCTCGCGCATGCCCAGGCGCCGTTCAACAGCTTCAAGGAGCTGGTAGAGCAGGCGAAGGCAAAGCCGGGATTCATCACCTTCGGCTCGGCCGGCAATGGCAGCATCAACCATCTGGCCGGTGAATGGCTCGCGCTCGCCGCAGGCATCAAGCTGCAGCACATTCCTTACAAGGGCGGCGCTCCCGCGGCCGCGGCGGTGGCAGCCGGCGACGTGCACTTCGGCGTGATGGCGGTGCCGGGGGCCACGCCGCACCTTAAGTCGGGGCGCGCGAAGGTCATCGGCATCACCACCGCGAAAAAGTCGCCGCTCGACCCGTCATGGGCGACCCCGCGCGACGCCGGCATCCCGGATCTCGACGCCTCGATCTGGGTGGGCCTGTTCGCGCCCAAGGGCACGCCGCAGGCCATCGTCGAGCGCATCAACGCGGAAGTGCGCAAGACCATGGCTCAGCCCGACGTGCAGAAGCGCTTCACCGAGACCGGCAGCGAGACCGTCGGCATGTCGCCGGCGGAATTCCTCGCGCGCATCAAGCAGGATGCCGAGCGCTACAAGCGGGTCGTACAGCGCGCCGGCGTCAAGCCGGAGTAAGGCTCAGCCTTCGAAGAACTCCTTCACCTTGTCGAGCCAGCCCTTGGCGCGAGGATTGTGGCGCGCGCTGTCCTGCAGGCTGAGGGTGTCGAACTCGCGCAGCAGCTGGCGCTGGCGCTCGGTAAGGTTGACCGGCGTTTCGACCACCACGTGGCAGAACAGGTCGCCCGGCTCGTGGCTGCGAACGCCCTTGATCCCCTTGCCGCGGAGGCGGAAGGTCTTGCCGCTCTGCGTTTCCGCGGGCACGCGGATCTTGGCCGAGCCCTCGAGCGTCGGGATCGAGATCTCGCCGCCGAGCGCGGCGCTGGTGAAGGACACCGGCATCTCGCAGTGCAGGTCGTCGTGGTCGCGGGTAAACACCGGGTGCGGCTTGATGTGCACCTGGACATAGAGGTCGCCCGGCGGACCGCCGCCCACGCCCGGCTCGCCCTCGCCGGAGAGCCGCACGCGGTCGCCTTCGTCGACACCGGAGGGGATCTTTACCGACAAGTTCTTCTGCAGCTTGATCCGTCCGCTGCCCGAGCACTGAGGGCAGGGATGCGGGATGATGTTGCCGCTGCCGTGGCAGCGCGGGCAGGTCTGGGCGATGGAGAACGGGCCTTGCGAGACGCGCACCTGGCCGGCGCCGCGGCACGAGGGACAAGTGGCGGCCTGCGTGCCCGGCCTCGCCCCGTTGCCTTTGCAGGTTTCGCACACCGCGGTGGCGGGGATGCGCAGCTTGGTCTCGAATCCGTGTGCCGCCTGCTCCAGCGTGATCTCGAGGTTGTAGCGCAGGTCGGCGCCGCGGAACACCGTCGAGCGCGAGCCGCGGCCCCCGCCGAAGATGTCGCTGAAGATGTCGCTGAAGATGTCGCCGAAGCCGCCCGGCCCGCCGCCCATGCCGGGCTGCGGGTCGACTCCGGCGTGGCCGAACTGATCGTAGGCGGCGCGCTTGTTCGGCTCGCATAGCACCTCGTAGGCTTCCTTCGCCTCCTTGAAGTGATCCTCGGCCTTGGGATTGTCCGGATTGCGGTCGGGGTGCCACTTCATGGCGAGCCTCCGGTAGGCCTTCTTCAGGTCTGCCTCGGCGGCATCCCGGTTTACCCCGAGCACCTCGTAGTAGTCGCGTTTCGCCATTCTCCCGCTGACTAGTTTTTCCCTACTGGATTAACGGCATTAACCGGTCTTCTTGTCTTTCACCTCGGTGAACTCGGCGTCGACGACATTCTCGTCCTTCTTGCCGGGTTCCTCCGGGGCAGCCTGCGCCTGCTCCTGCGCCTTCGATCGCGCCTGCTCCTCGGCATACATCTTCTCGCCGAGCTTCTGCGCGGCCTGCGCGAGCGCCTGGGACCTGGCCTCGATCGCCGCCTTGTCCTCGGACTTGAGCACCGTCTCGGCGTCCTTCAGCTCGGCCTCGATCTTCTCCTTCTCGGCCGGGTCGAGCTTGTCGCCGTAGTCCTTGAGCGACTTGCGCACCGAGTGCACGAGGGCTTCGTACTGGTTGCGGGCGTTGACCAGCTCGAGCGCCTTGCGGTCCTCCTCGGCGTGCACCTCGGCGTCCTTCACCATGCGCTGGATCTCGGCCTCGTTCAGGCCCGAGCTCGCTTGGATCTTGATCTTGTTCTCCTTGCCGGTGGCCTTGTCCTTGGCCGTCACGTGCAGGATGCCGTTGGCGTCGATGTCGAAGGTGACCTCGATCTGCGGCAGGCCGCGCGGCGCCGGCGGGATGTCGGTGAGGTTGAACTGTCCCAGCGACTTGTTGCCGGCCGCGAGGTCGCGCTCGCCCTGCAGCACGTGGATGGTCACCGCGTTCTGGTTGTCGTCGGCGGTCGAGAACACCTGCTGCGCCTTGGTCGGGATGGTGGTGTTCTTCTGGATGAGCTTGGTCATCACTCCGCCGAGCGTCTCGATGCCGAGCGACAGCGGCGTCACATCGAGCAGCAGCACGTCCTTGACATCGCCCTTCAGCACGCCGGCCTGGATCGCGGCGCCCACGGCGACCGCCTCGTCCGGGTTGACGTCCTTGCGCGGCTCCTTGCCGAAGAACTCCTTCACCTTGTCCTGCACCTTGGGCATGCGCGTCTGGCCGCCGACCAGGATCACGTCGTCGACCTCGGACACCTTGATGCCCGCGTCCTTGATCGCGATGCGGCAGGGCTCGATGGTCTTCTGGATCAGCTCGTCCACCAGCGACTCGAACTTGGCGCGGGTGATCTTCATCGTCAGGTGTTTGGGCCCGCTCTGATCGGCGGTGACGTAGGGCAGGTTGAGCTCGGTCTGCTGCGACGACGAGAGCTCGATCTTCGCCTTCTCGGCGGCCTCCTTCAGCCGCTGCAGCGCGAGGACATCCTTGGACAGATCGGCGCCCTGGTCCTTTTTGAACTCGGTGACGATGTAGTCGATCAGGCGCTGGTCGAAGTCCTCGCCGCCGAGGAAGGTGTCGCCGTTGGTGGAAAGCACCTCGAACTGCTTCTCGCCCTCGACGTCGGCGATCTCGATGATCGAGATATCGAAGGTGCCGCCGCCCAGGTCGTAGACCGCGATCTTCATGTCCTTCTTGGGCGCCTTGTCCATGCCGAAGGCGAGCGCCGCCGCAGTGGGCTCGTTGATGATGCGCTTCACGTCGAGGCCCGCGATGCGGCCGGCATCCTTGGTCGCCTGGCGCTGCGAATCGTTGAAGTACGCCGGCACCGTGATCACCGCCTCGGTGACTTCCTCGCCGAGGTAGTCCTCGGCGGTCTTTTTCATCTTGCGCAGGATCTCGGCGGATACCTGCTGCGGCGCCATCTTCTTGCCGCGCACCTCGACCCAGGCGTCGCCGTTGTCGGCGCGCACGATGCGGTAGGGCATCAGCTTGATGTCCTTCTGCACTTCGTTCTCGTCGAAGCGCCGGCCGATCAGGCGCTTGACGGCGTAGATGGTGTTCTTCGCGTTGGTGACGGCCTGGCGCTTGGCCGGCGCGCCGACCAGCACCTCGCCATCCTCCGTATACGCGACGACCGACGGGGTGGTGCGCGAGCCTTCCGAGTTCTCGATCACCTTGGGCTTGCCGCCCTCCATGATCGCCACGCATGAGTTCGTCGTGCCGAGGTCGATGCCGATGATTTTGGCCATGGGTTCCTGCCTTCTCTATTAATCCAAGTCTGTGTCGGATATGGGGTTTTGGCTGCTGCTTTCAAGCGCCTTGGCGACCGTGACGAGCGCCGGGCGCAGCACGCGGTCGTGCAGCTGGTAGCCCTTCTGCATCAGGCTGACGATGGTGTTCGGCTCGGCCTCGGCAGCGACGGCGGCCATCGCCTGGTGGCGGTGCGGGTCGAAGCGCTCGCCCGGCTGCGGGTCGATCTCCCGGACGCTCGCCTTTTCCAGAGCGCCCTTCAGCTGCCGCAGAACCAGCTCGATGCCGCTGACATCCTCGCTTTTCAGCGCGGCTTCCAGGCTATCGACGACCGGCAGCAGGCCTTCGGCGAAGCGCTCGAGCGCGTACTTCTGGGCGCTCGCCGCCTCGGCCTGCGCGCGCTTGCGCGCGTTCTCCGCGTCGGCGAGCGCGCGCATCATGGCGTCGCGCTGCTGATCGGCCCTGGCCTGCGCTTCTTCGAGCTGCTGCTCGAGGGGCTTGTCGCTCTTTTGTGCGTCCTGCGGGTGAACGGTCTCTTCCTGCATCTTGTCGAATTGGGGGCGAGGCGCCTCGTTTCAAGACGCGCGCGATATATTAAAGGCATTGATTCTATGAATAAACCTCTGAAATACGTGCTCCTCGGCCTAGGCGGCCTGGTGGTCTTGGTCATTGCAGGGGTGGTGATCGTCGCGGCCACCTTCGACCCCAATCGCTACAAGGGGGACATCGAGCGCATCGCCAAGGAGAAGACCGGCCGCACGCTCAAGCTGGCCGGCGATCTCGAGCTCGCCTTCTACCCGGCCATCGGCGCCAAGGTCGCCGGCGTCACCCTCTCGGAGCGAGCGAGCGACCAGGAATTCCTTTCGCTTGAATCGGCGCATGTCTCGGTCAAGCTGATCCCGCTGCTGCGCGGCGAGATGATCGTCGATACCGTCCGGGTAGCCGGCCTCAAGGCGCAAGTCGTCAAAGGCAAGGATGGACGCTTCAACTTCGACGACCTGCTGGCCGCCGAGGACGCGAAAAAGCCGGCCGCCAAGCCCCAGCCCCAGCCCGAGGCCCAGGGCGAAGCGGTGAAGTTCGACATCGCCGGCGTGAAAGTCGAGCGCTCCGCCATCGCTTACCGCGATCTTGCCGCCGGCACCGAGATCGCGCTGTCCGACGTCAAGCTCTCCACCGGCCGTATCGCCGAGAAGGCCGCCGGCAAGCTCGAATTCGCCGCGCACGCCAAGGGGAAAAACCCCGAGCTCGACGCCAAGGTCCAGCTCGATACCGACTACCGCGTCGATCTCGCGGCGAAATCCTATGCGCTCGCCAAGCTCGCTCTTGACCTCAAAGGCCTCTACGCCAAGGAGTCGATCGAGGCGAAAGTGCGTGCCCCGCAACTCGACATCACCGCCAATAGCGCCAAGGGCCAGGCGGTCACGGCCGAGTTCAAGCTGAAGGGCGCCGAGCGATCGATCGATGCGGCGCTCAAGCTGTCGGGCGTCGAGGGATCGGCGAAGGCGCTGGTAATTCCGCAGTTCGCCGCCGATCTTTCGATGACCAGCCCGGATCTGCCGATGAAGACGATCAAGCTGCCGGTGACCGGCAGCCTGCGCGCCGATCTCGAGAAGCAGACCGCGAACGCGGACCTCGCGATCAAGCTCGACGACTCGACCATTCAGGCGAAGCTCGGCCTCGCCAAGTTCTCGCCTCCGGCCTACCAGTTCGACGTCAATGTCGACCGATTGAATGTGGACAAGTACCTCCCGCAGGAACCGGCCAAGCCCGCGCCGCCAGCGGCCAAGCCCGCGCCGCCGGCGGCCAAGCCCGCGCCGGCGCCGCAAAAGGCCGATACGCCGATCGATCTGTC
This sequence comes from Burkholderiales bacterium, assembly GCA_035632815.1. Classification (GTDB taxonomy): domain Bacteria; phylum Pseudomonadota; class Gammaproteobacteria; order Burkholderiales; family SG8-39; genus SCGC-AG-212-J23. Next base: position 5,568 of record DASQGB010000266.1, read on the forward strand.
CTTCCTGAAGGAGCTCAATGCCAGCGGCAAGCTGCAGTTCGGCGCGCTGCAGGTTCGCGGCCTCAAGCTGGCGAATGTGCAAGCCCAGGTGCGCGCGGCCAATGGCCGCATGGACATCGCGCCCCACTCGGCAAGCCTGTACGAGGGCACGCTGAACGGGGCGCTCAGCGCGCAGGCCGACAACCGCATCACCCTCAAGGAGTCGCTGACCAACGTCTCGGTCGGTCCTCTGCTCAGGGATGTCGCGCAGCAGGACCGGCTCGAGGGGCGCGGCAATATCGCGCTCGACGTCACGGCGAGCGGCAAGAGCGTCGATGCCATGAAGAAGGCGCTCAACGGAGCCGCGAAGCTGCATCTGCGCGACGGCGCCGTCAAGGGCATCAACCTGGCCGAGGTCATGCGCAAGGCGAAATCCGCGCTCGGCGCCGAGAGCGCGCAGGCGGCCGACAAGAACGAGAAGACCGACTTCAGCGAGCTCTCCGCCAGCTTCACGATCAAGAACGGCGTGGCGCACAACGAGGACCTGGACATCAAGGCGCCGCTCCTCCGCGTAACCGGCAAGGGCGACATCGACATCGGCAACTCGCGCCTCGACTATGTCACCAAGGCCGCGGTGGTCGGCAGCGCGAAGGGGCAGGGCGGCGCCGAGCGCTCGGACCTCGCCGGCCTCACCGTGCCGGTGCGGCTGGTCGGCAGCTTCGATGACCTCAAGTATCAGGTCGATTACCGCGGCGCAGCAGCCGAGTTGGCGAAGTCCAAGGCCGGCGACAAGATCAAGGAACGGCTGGGCGATAACCGCGAGAAGCTCGAGGAGAAGCTCGGCGGCAAGCTCAGGGGCCTGCTGGGACGCTGATTTTTACGGTTTTTCACGCGAGCTAAGGGTTTCTCCTTAAGGGAGGCCCTGACTGCGCGGCCCGCCCGCGCACCGTATTCTCCATCGATGTGGAAGCTCCTGCGGTACTCGCAGCTGCTCGCCCTCGCGGTGCTGGTGTCGGTGGTCGTGTCTCTTTCGCTGTTGTACCGCGGTCTCGTGTTCGAGGCGCTGGTGGAGGCAGAAACCGGCTCGCACGTGGCCCTCTCCAGAACCTTTGCCAACGTCATCTGGCCCTCCCACGCCTGGTTCGTGACGCGCGCCGGACTGCTGCGGCCGCAGGAGCTGGCGGGCCGCGAAGAGATCCGCCTCATCGAGAGCGATCTGCGCCAGCTTAGCCAGGGCCTGAGCGTGGTCAAGGTCAAGATCTACAACCTGCACGGCCTCACCGTCTTTTCCACCGACCGCCGCCAGATCGGCGAGGACAAGTCCGCCAACCCGGGGTTCCGCCGCGCGCGCGACGGCTACCCCGCAAGTGAAATCACCTTCCGCGACAGCTTCGATGCCTGGGAAGGCGCGATCGCAGACCGCAACATCATCGCCACCTATGTGCCGGTGCATTACCACGACGCCGCTCCCGTGGAAGCGGTGCTCGAGCTCTACAGCGACGTCACCCCGCTCGTGGCGAGCATGCAGCGCAACCAGTGGAAGATCCTCGCCGGCGTGCTCGCCGCCATGGCGGCGGTCTACGCCGTGGTGCAGCTCATCCTGACGCGCTACCAGCGCCTGCTGGGCGAGAAGGAGTCGCAGCGCATCGCGCAGGAGGAGCGCATGCGCCACCAGGCCTATCACGACCCGCTCACCGGTCTGCCCAACCGCGCGAGCTTCGTCGAGCACCTGCACGAGGCGATGCGCCGCGCGAAGCGCGCGCAGTGGCCGCTCGCGCTGCTGTTCGTCGATCTGGATCTTTTCAAGCGAGTCAACGACAGTCTCGGCCACGACGCCGGGGACCGGCTGCTGCGCGTCGCCGCGGAGCGCATCCGGCGCTCGGTGCGCGAGGCCGACATGCTGTTCCGCATGGGCGGCGACGAGTTCACGGTGCTGCTCGAGGACGTGCGCGGCCCCGAGGAGGCGGCGATGGTGGCGCAGCGCGTGATCGACCTGGTTTGCGAGCCGCTGCAGCTGCAGCACCATGAGATCTCGGTCACCGCGAGCGTCGGCATCGCGATGTACCCGCGCGACGACGTGCTCGGCGAGCGCCTGGTGAAGGACGCCGACACCGCGATGTACCAGGCGAAGGAGCTGGGGCGCAACCGCTATGCCTTCTTCGCGCAGGAGATGAACGAGCGCGTCGAGAGCCAGATGCTGATGGAGGCGGCGCTGCGGCGCGCGCTCAAGAACGACGAGTTCGTGCTGCACTACCAGCCGCGCATCTCCGCCGCCACCGGGCGTCCGGTCGGCGCCGAGGCACTGCTGCGCTGGCACCACGCCGAATGGGGCTTGGTCGAGCCGGCGCGCTTTATCCCGTTGCTCGAGGAAACCGGGCTCATCGTGCCGGTGGGCGCCTGGGTGCTGTCGAGCGCCTGCCGCCAGGGCAAGGCCTGGCACGACGCGGGCCACGGCGGGCTGCGCGTCTCGGTGAACCTGTCTTCGCGACAGTTCAGGAGCGACACGCTGCTCGAGTCGGTCGGCCAGGCGCTGCGCGAGAGCGGCCTGCCGGCGCAGTTCCTCGAGCTCGAGCTGACCGAGAGCCTGCTGGTCGAGAATGTCGATCACGCCATGACCGTGATGGGCAAGCTGAAGGCGATCGGCGCGGCGCTGTCGATCGACGACTTCGGCACCGGCTATTCGTCGCTCAACTACCTGAAGCGCTTCCCGATCGACAGCCTCAAGGTCGACCGCAGCTTCGTGCGCGACCTGGCGACCAGCCCGAAGGACGCGGCCATCGTCGAGGCGATCGCGGCGCTCGCGCGCAGCCTCGGCATCGGGCTGGTGGGCGAAGGGGTCGAGGAGCCGTGGCAGGCGGACTTCCTGCGCTCGTGCTACTGCACCGAGCTGCAGGGCTACCTGTTCGGCGAGCCGGTGCCGGCCGATGCCTTCGCCGAGCTCCTCTCGCGGCCGTTCCCAGCGCCGCGCGCGATGACCGCCAGCGCACTGATCCATTCCGGCGATTCGTTGAGGCAGGGCAAGAGGTGAAACTCCCTGCCGCCGGCGCGCAGATACGCGCGCCGCGCGGCGATGCCAAGCTCTTCCAGGGTCTCCAGGCAGTCCGATACGAATCCCGGGCATACGACGTCCACGCGCTCGCAGCCGCTGCGCGCGAGCCCGACCAGCGTCGGCTCGGTATAAGGCTGCAGCCATTCCGCCCAGCCGAAACGTGACTGGAAGGTAGTCATCCAGTCGCTTTCAGGCAGTTGCAATTTCTCGGCAAGCAGACGCGCTGTCGTCCGGCACTGCTGTTCGTAGGTTCCCGCTGCTCGCTTGGGCAAGCCGTGGAAGCTCATCACAAGGTGTGCCTTGCCATGGCGCTCCCAATGCCGCCGCATGTTGGCGGCGAGCGCTTCGATGTAGGCCGGGTGATCGTGGAAGTCCCTGATCACCGGAATGTCCTTCGGCACCAGGTCGATCACGCTGCCGGTCGCGCTATCCGAATACTGTGGATACAGTGGAATCACGACCGACGGACGAAATT
>DASQGB010000267.1:0-1897 GCA_035632815.1 Burkholderiales bacterium
GACATGTGCCAGGCGCAGCGCTGCAGCGTGGCTGGGCCGATCTGGTTCGCCATGCCGCGCTCGTCGCCCGCCGGCCAGGGCGGGGAGGGCACTTTCATGCGCTGCAGCTTTTCAGGTTCGGCCCCCTGAGCGAGCAGTGGACCCAACAGCAAGGCCAATCCCAGATATCTCCGCACTAGTCCTCCTGATACTTTGATCGACGACAGCACGCTCAGGCGTGGCGCGCCGGGGGTGGCGAAACGATGCGCATGACCAGCGGCGCCAGCAGGGCGATGAGCGCAAGCGCGAGCAGCACCGCCGAGATCGGCCGCGTCACGAATATCAGGCCGCTGCCGTGCGACAGCGTCAGCGACTGGCGCAGCGCGTTCTCGAAGATCGGCCCGAGCACCAGGCCGAGAATCATCGGGGCCGCCGACCAGTCGTAGCGTTTCATCAGCCAGCCGAGCACGCCGAAGGCGAGCATCAGCCAGGCGTCCTCGACGTTGTTGGCGTGCGAGACGACGCCGGTGAGGCAGATGGCGAGGATCGGCGGGTAGATCCAGCAATAGCGGATCTGCAGGAGGCGCGCGAACAGGCCGGCGAGCGGCAGGTTCATCAGCAGCAGGATCAGGTTGCCGATATACATGCTCGCGATCACCGCCCACACCAGCGAGGCGTTGGTGGTGAACATGTCCGGGCCCGGCCGCAGTCCGAACATGATCAGCGCCGCGAGCATCACGGCGGTGGTGTTCGATCCGGGCACGCCGAGCGCGAGCATCGGCACCATCGCGCCGGCCGAGGCGGCATTGTTGGCCGCTTCGGGCCCGGCTACGCCCTCGATCGCGCCCTTGCCGAAGCGCGACGGGTCCTTCGCGACCTTCTTCTCGGCGATATAGGCGACGAAGGACGCGATGGTGGCGCCGGCGGCGGGGAGGCAGCCGATCAGGAAGCCGATGCCGCTGCCGCGCAGGATCGCCATGCGCGCCTGGCGCCACTCCTCGCGGTTCGGCAGCACGCGGCCTACGTTCAAAATGGGGTCTGCCGCACCCATCCGGCAGCTGGCGAAGACCTCGCCGACGCCGAACAGGGCGACCGCCAGGATGATGAAGTCGACCCCGTCGAGCAGCCAGAGCTGGCCGAAATCGAAGCGCGGCGCGCCCACCTGCGGGTCGATGCCGATGGTGCCCAGGAGCAGGCCGGCCACGCCGGTGGCGAGACCCTTGAGGACCGAGCCACCGACCGCGGCCAGCGCAGTGAGGCCCAGCAGCACCAGCGCGAAATACTCTGGCGGACCGAACGCCAGTGCCATGCCGGCGAGCGGCGGCGCGAGCAGCATGAGGCCGAGCGTGCCGAGCGTGCCGGCGATGAACGAGCCGATGGCGGCAATGCCCAGGGCGACGCCGCCGCGGCCCTGCGTGGCCATCTGGTACCCGTCGAGCGTGGTCATCACCGAGCTCGACTCGCCCGGCACGTTGATCAGCACCGAGGTCAGCGTTCCGCCGTATTGCGCGCCGTAGTAGATGCCGGCGAACATGATGATGGCGGCGGTCGGGCTGGCGCCGTAGGTGATCGGCAGCAGGAGCGCGATCGCGGCGGACGGGCCGATGCCGGGCAGCACGCCGATGATCTGGCCGAGGACCACGCCGAGCAGGCACATGAGGAGGTTCATCGGCGTCGCCGCCGCGATGAATCCCTGCGCCAGGTGGCCGAGCAATTCCACTCAGATGCCCAGCGGTCCCACCGGCAATGCGACGCGCAGCCAGGTCCTGAAGACCAGGAACAGCACCGCGGTGACCGCCGCGGCGACGACGAGCGATCTGACGATCGGCAGCCGCTCGACCGCCGCGAACAGCACCAGCAGGAGGAGGAAGATCGACGGGGCGAAGCCGATCAGGTCGAGGCCGACGATCGCGGCGGC
>DASQGB010000268.1:0-8115 GCA_035632815.1 Burkholderiales bacterium
AACTTCCGCGCGCTCGCGCGCTACACCCTGCTCGCGACCGACAACCGCCTGTCGCAGATCGGCGTGCTGCAGGTGCGCAGGCGCGGCGAGGGCATGGAGTTCCACCAGCTGCGCGAATACCGCCAGGGCGACTCGCAGCGCGCCATCGACTGGAAGGCCACCGCGCGCACCCAGCGCCTGATCGCGCGCGAGTACGAGGAGGAGAAGGACCAGCGCGTGCTGCTGGTGATCGATTGCGGCCGGCGCATGGCGTCCAAGGACGGCGAGCTGTCGCACTTCGACCACACGCTGAACGCCGCGCTGCTGCTGGCGCACGTCGCGCTGCGGCAGGGCGATGCGGTGGGCATGCTGACCATCGGCGGCATCAGCCGCTACAGCGAGCCGCGCAAATCGGCCGGCGCGGTGCACGCCATCCTCAACCGCGCCTATGACCTCGAGCCCACCCTCGCCGTGCCCGACTACCAGCAGGCGGCGCGCGAGGTCATGCGCCACCTGCGCCGCCGCGCCCTGGTCATCCTGCTCACCAACCTGCGCGACGAGGACGACGCGACGCTCCTCTCGGGCCTCGCCCTGCTGCGCACCCGCCACCTGGTGGTGCTCGCCTCGCTGCGCGAGGCGATCCTGACGCGCGCCCTGTCGGCGCGGGTCGACAGCTTCGACCGCGCCGTGACCCACGCCGCGGCCGCCGAATACCTCGGCGAGCGCGAGCGGGTGTTCCGCCGCATCGGCGCCACCGGCGTCATCACCCTGGACGTCGAGCCCGAGCGGCTGCCGATCTCGCTGGTCAACCGGTATCTGGAGCTCAAGCGCGAGGGAAGGCTGTAGAAAAAGGGCATTTTCCGCTTATAATCCGCGCCTTCTCGAAACCAGACCGACCATGAAGCCAGGCACCCACCCCGAATACAAGCCGGTGATCTTCCTCGACACCAGCGCCAACCACTCCTTCCTCACCCGCTCGGCCGTCGACACCAAGGGCCGCGAGACCATGAAATGGAGCGACGGCAAGGAGTACCCGGTGGTCAAGGTCGAGGTGTCCTCGGAATCGCATTCGTATTACACCGGCAAGCAGAAGATCGTCGACACCGCCGGCCGGGTCGAGAAATTCAAGCGCCGCTACACCAAGAAGCCCGCGAAGTAATCGCCGGGGCATGCTGCCCCGACTGACGCTCCCGCCTCCGCCTGCGGCGCTGGCCCTGATCGCCGTGGCGTTCGTCCTGCCCGGGCTCGCCGGGCACGACCTGTGGAAGTCGCAGGACGCGCTTGCCCTGGGCATCGTCTTTGAGATGGCCCAGAGCGGCGACGCCCTCGTGCCGCGCATCGCGGGCACGCCGTGGCTGTACGACCCGCCGCTGTACCACTGGTTTGCCCTGGCCTTCGGCAAGATCTTCCAGTTCATCCTCGAGTTCCACTCGGCGGCGCGCCTGGCGAGCGGCGCGTTCATGCTCGCCGCGCTGTATCTCGTCCACGCCGCCGCGCGCGACTGGGCCGCCGACGAGGCGACGCGCCGCACAAACGCCGCGGCGGCGCTGCTGCTGATCATCGGCGCGGTCGGGCTGGTGGTGCGGGCCCACGAGGCCCTGCCCGAGCTCGCCTCGCTCGCCGCGATCTGCGGCGCGCTCGCCGTTCTGCCGCACGCCACGCGCCGCCCGCTGCACGCCGGCGCCGCGTTCGGCGCCGCGCTCGGCTTCGCGCTGCTCTCGGCGACGTGGATCGCGCCGGCGGCACTCGCGCTCGCGGTGATCCTGGCGCACGCCCTCTGCAGCGAATGGCGCACGCGCAAGGCATGGCCGTTTCTGGGCGCCGCGGCACTGGTCGCCGCGCTGATCGCGGCGAGCTGGCCGCTCGCCCTCGGCTGGCGCTCGCCCGAGGCGCTCGCGCAATGGTGGGCGCTCGCCTCGCGCCCGCACGAGCCGCTCGCCAACCTGCGCTACTTTCTCTCCGCCGGCAGCTGGTTCGCCTGGCCGGCGTGGCCGCTCGCGCTGTGGGCGGCGTGGACGCTGCGCCGGCGCTGGCGCGAGCCGCGCCTCCTCGTTCCCGCCGTGACCACGCTGATCATGCTTGCCGGCCTCGCCCTGTGGGCGCCGACGCAGGACGTCAACCTGATTCCCGTGCTCGCGCCGCTCGCGCTGCTGGCGGCGCCGGCGGTGTTCGCCCTGCGCCGCGGCGCAACCGCGGCGCTCGACTGGTTCGGCATCCTCACTTTCGCGTTCTTCGGCTCGCTGGTCTGGGTGGGCTACCTCGCGATGCAGACCGGCCTGCCGCCGCGCCTGGCCGCCAATTTCGCGAGGAGCGCGCCTGGATTCAGCGCGCAGTTCGAGCTCCTCCCCTTCGCCCTGGCCCTCGCCCTCACGGCTGCCTGGCTGTACCTGGTGCTGCGCACGCCGCCGTCGCCGCTGCGCGCGGTGGCGCGCTGGGCCGCAGGGATCGTGCTGCTGTGGGGCAGCTTCGCCATGCTGTGGATGCCCTGGATGGATTACCAGAAGAGCTACCGCTCGGTCGCGCTGCAGCTGCGCTCGAAAATCCCGGTCAACACGCCCTGCATCGCGCACAGATCGCTCGGCATGCCCCAGGCCGCGGCGCTCCACTACCATGGCGGCATCCGCGCGCGGCCCCTGGACGTTCTAAAACCGGACGCCTGCCCGCTGCTGCTGGTCCAGGGCAGCACCCGGCACGAGTTCGACGCCCCGGGGGCGGGCTGGACCAAGCTCGCCGACGTCGGCCGCCCCGGCGACAAGTCCGAGCGCTTTCGGCTCTACCGCCGCGGCAAATGAACACCACGCCCCCCACCGAATGCAAAGCCTGGTCGCAGCTCGCGCATCACGCTGAGAGCTGGAAAAGCGTGCACCTGCGCGATCTCTTCGCAGCCGACGCCGCGCGCGCGGCGCAGCTTGCCGCCGAAGCGCCCGGGATACGCCTCGATTACTCGCGGCAACGCGTGGGGGCGATCACGCTGCGCCTGCTCTCGCATCTCGCCGCGGAGCGCGGCCTGCCCGAATGGCGCGCGGCGCTCCTCGGCGGTGAGCCGGTCAACAGCACCGAAAACCGCGCCGCCTGGCATACGGCGTTGCGAGCGGGAGACGCGGCACCCAAGGAGGTCAAGGAAACGTTGGCGAAAATGACCTCTCTCGCTTCAGATTTGAGGATCCATAAAAAATACAAACGGATCGTCAATCTCGGTACCGGCGGTTCGGACCTCGGACCGCGGCTGCTCGCCGACGCGCTCGGGGATGGCACGCTCGACGTGCGCTTCGCGGCGAACGTCGATCCGAAGGATCTCGAGCGCGCGCTCGAGGGCGCGCGGCCGCAGGAAACCCTCTTCATCGTCGCCTCGAAGACCTTCACCACGCAGGAGACGATGTCCAACGCCGAGGCGGCGAGGCGCTGGGGCGGCAAGGCGTTCTGGGCCGTCACCGCCAACGTCGCGGCGGCGAGGCAGTTCGGCGCGAGCGAGATCCTGCCGATGTGGGACTGGGTCGGCGGGCGCTTCTCGGTGTGGTCGGCGGTGGGCCTGGCGGCGATGTGCGCGATCGGCCCGGCCGCCTTTCAGGAATTCCTGGACGGGGCAAAAGACATGGACCAGCACTTCGCCGCGGCGCCGGCAGAGGCCAACCTGCCCGTCCTGATGGCGCTGATCGGCGTGTGGAACGTCAACTTCCTCGGCGCGCCGACGCACGCGGTGCTGCCGTACTCGAACGCGCTGCGCCTGCTGCCCGCGTTCCTGCAGCAGCTCGAAATGGAGTCGAACGGCAAGCGCGTCGACCGCGAGAACCGCGCGCTCGAGTATGCGACCTGCCCGGTGCTCTGGGGCGCCGAAGGCACGGTGAGCCAGCACTCCTTCCACCAGCTGCTCCACCAGGGCAGCCAGGTCGCGCCCTGCGAGTTCATCGACTTCGGCCTGACCGATGTCCTCTCGGCGAACGCGCGGGCGCAGGCCGACGCGCTCGCGTTCGGCACCGACGATGCGTCGCTGCCGCCGTACCGCCAGTACCCGGGAAACCGGCCATCGAGCTACTTGTCTTTCGAAAAAGTCACTCCCCGCAACGTCGGTAGTCTCATCGCCCTGTACGAGCACAAGGTGTTCGTGCAGGGTGTGATCTGGAACATCAACAGCTTCGACCAGTGGGGTGTAGAGCTGGGCAAGGAGCTGGCGAAGAAAATTCTCTCGAGGAGCTAAGCATGGACCAGGAAACGTTCAACCTCAGCATCCGCAAGTTCCTGAAGATGGTGGGCGTCAACTCGCAAAGGGAAATCGAGCAGGCGGTGCAGAACGCGCTGCAGAAAAACCGGCTTTCCGGTACCGAATCGCTGCCGGCCAAGATGACTCTGGAGATCCCGGCGCTCGGCGTGAAGGTGCCTTTCGACGGCGAGATCAGACTAAAATAGGCCCCACCTCGAGGTGATCCCATGAACAAGCCGCGCGAATTCGACCAGTCCGTCGTCGTCGAGCTGAAAGCGCTGCTCGGCGAGCGGGTGTCGACCTCGGCCGCGGTGCGCGAGCACCACGGCAAGGACGAATCGTATTTTCCTTACGCGCTGCCTGATGTAGTTACATTTATAAAGACAACTGAAGAAGTGCGCGACGTAGTGAACATCTGCCGCCGCCATCAGGTGCCGATGATTCCCTTCGGCGTCGGCACCTCGCTCGAGGGCCACATCCTCGCAGTGCACGGCGGCGTGTGTATAGACCTCTCGCAGATGAACCAGGTGCTCGCGGTGCACGAGGAGGACCTCGACGCCGTGGTGCAGGCGGGCGTCACGCGCAAGCAGCTGAACGAGCACATCAAGCACACGGGCCTGTTCTTCCCGATCGATCCGGGCGCCGACGCGACCATCGGCGGCATGGCGGCGACGCGCGCCTCGGGCACCAACGCGGTGCGCTACGGCACCATGCGCGAGAACGTGCTGTCGATGAAGGTGGTGCTCGCCGATGGGCGCATCGTCACCACCTCGCGCCGCGCCAAGAAGTCCGCCGCGGGCTACGACCTGACGCGCCTGTTCATCGGCTCGGAAGGAACCCTCGGCATCATCACCGAGGTCACAGTGAAGCTCTATCCGGTGCAGGAGGCGATGTCGGCCGCGGTCTGCGCTTTCGACACCATCGACGGCTGCACCCGAACCGTGATCCAGACCATCCAGGCCGGCATCCCCATCGCGCGCTCCGAGATCCTGTGCGACAAGACCATCGAGGCGATCAACAAGCACAAGAAGACCAGCTACCGCGTCGCGCCGACGCTGTTCTTCGAGTTCCACGGCTCCAAGAGCTCCGTGGTCGAGCAGGCCGAGGCGGTGCAGGAGATCGCGCGCGACAACGGCGGCAAGGATTTCATCTGGGCCACCAAGGCCGAGGAGCGCAGCCAGCTCTGGGACGCGCGCCACAACGCCTATTTCGCCTGCCTGCAGCTGCGGCCCGGGTCGCGCGCGGTATCGACCGACGTCTGCGTGCCGATCTCGCGCCTCGCCGAGTGCGTGCACGAGACCATGGAAGACGTGAAGAGCTACATCGCGCCGGTGCCGCTGCTCGGGCACGTCGGCGACGGCAATTTCCACCTCATGTTCCTGGTCGATCCCAAGAAGCCCGAGGAGACCGAGCTCGCCAAGGAGTTCAACCAGCGCCTGGTCGAGCGCGCCCTGCGCCTTGAGGGCACCTGCACCGGCGAGCACGGCATCGGCATGGGCAAGCAGGCCTCGCTGCGGGCGGAGCTCGGCGACGACATGATGGACCTGATGCGCGACATCAAGAAAGTGTTCGACCCCGACAACCTGATGAACCCCGGGAAAGTAGTCCCTCTCCAATGAGCGCAGAAAAGAAGCTGAAAGAGCTCGGCCTGACGCTGGCGAAGCCGACCCCGCCGGTCGCCAACTACGTCAATGCCGTGCAGACGGGAAATCTGCTGTATCTCGCAGGCAAGGGCCCCGGCGGGGTGGCCGGCAAGGTCGGCGCCGAGTTCAGCGTCGAGCAGGGCTACCAGCACGCGCGCGACGTCGGCCTCAACCTCCTCGCGGTGATGAAGGCGGAGCTCGGCAGCCTCGATCGCGTCCGGCGCGTGGTGAAGGTGCTCGGCATGGTCAACGCCGCGCCCGACTTCAGGGATCATCCCAAGGTCATCAACGGCTGCTCCGACCTCTTTGTCGAGGTGTTCGCCGAGCGCGGCAAGCACGCGCGCTCCGCGGTCGGCATGGGCTCGCTGCCCAACGGCATCCCGGTCGAGATCGAAGTCATCGTTGAGGTAGGCGTCGCAGCCCGTACAACCCCCAAGAAGAAGGCGGCAAAGAAGAAAAAGTAAGTTCGGCGGCAGACCCCCGACCAAGCAGGCAGAGAGGGATGATGGTTCGCGCTTCGTGGCGGGGCTGGCTGATCGGGTGCGTGCTGGCAGCGGCATGCTCGATTGCCTTCGCCGCCGAGCCTCCCGCCATCCCAGACTCGCTAACGCCGCAGCAGGCCGACGCGCTGCTCGCGCAGCTCACCGACGCGCAGGCGCGCCAGCTCCTCGCGCAGCAGCTCCGCGCGAACGCCGAGCAGCGCGCCAAGGCGGAAAAATCCGCCGACGGCGGCCTCGGCGTCTGGCTGGTGAAGCTGCGCAAGAGCCTCGAAAGCTCCGGGGAGAATGTGGCCAGGCGCCGCACGGTCGTGACCGAAGGCTCGGCGCTGCTGCCTGCGGCGCTTTCCTCCAGCCTGATGAAGGTTTCCGGCGGCAGGGGCGCCGCCGGCATCGCATCGCAGCTCGCCTGGCTGCTCGGTGTTCTCCTCGCCGGCGCGGCCGCGGCCTGGGCGCTGCGCCGCGTGCTGCTGGAGCGCGGCCTGCGGCCGGAAGTCTCCGCCGAAGCCGGGCTCGCTGCCCGGCTGGCGGCGGCGGCACTGCGCTTCGCGCTCGACCTGCTGCCGTTCGCGGCGTTCGCGCTGGTCACCCTGGGCATCGCGCATTTCTCCCTTCGCCGCCGGAACGGCGGATCGCAACTTCCTTTTCGCCTATGTAACGGGCGCGATCCTCGTTTCCGGCGCCACGGTGCTGCTGCGGCTCGCGCTGTCGCCGCAGTGGCCGGCGCTTCGGCTGCTGCCGATCGGCGAGCGTGCCGCCGTCTTTCTCTACCGCTGGCTGCTGCTCGCCTGGGACGTGGCGGTGTTCGGCTGGCTCAGCGCCGGGCTGCTGATCCTCACCGGCGTGCCGCTGCAGGCGCACCTCGTCCTGGTGCTGATCACCGGCGCGGCGGTCGGCTTCATCCTGCTGCTGATGATCCTCGCCGCTCGCTCGGAGGTGGCTGCGGCCATACGCGCCGCAGGAGAGGCGAGCCGCTTGCGCACGCAGTTCGCCGGTACCTGGCACTTGTTTGCGATCGTCTACCTGCTCGCCATCTGGGCGTTCTGGGCGGCCAACATGCTCGACCAGGGCCCCTCCAAGATCTGGGCGGCGATCGCCTCGGTCGCCATCGTGCTGGTGTTTCCGCTGCTCGACCGCTGGATCGGCCGCAGCATCGACGACATGGTCGGCGAGCCCGGCAGCGAAACCGAGTCGCGGCGCCAGGGCGCCGCGTCGGTGCTGCGCGGGGTCATGCGCGTGCTGATCGCGATCATGCTGATCGCCGGCGTGAACGAGCTGTGGGGCTTCGACACCTTCGGCGAGGCGCAGGTCAGGCTGCGGCAGGCTGTCCTCGCGTCGAGCTTCGATCTCGTCGCCGCGTTCGCCCTCGCGGTGCTCGGCTGGCAGCTCATCAAGGTCGCCATCGACCGCCGGCTCGAGGTGCGCGAGGTCGGCGGCGTGCGCGTCGAACCGAGCCCCAGGCTGAGGACGCTGCTCCCGCTCACGCGCAAGTTCCTGGTCACCGTGCTGATCGTGATGACCGCGATGCTCGTTCTGTCGGGCCTGGGGGTGAACATCGGCCCGCTGCTCGCCGGCGCCGGCGTGGTCGGCCTCGCGATCGGCTTCGGCGCGCAGACGCTGGTGCGCGACATCATCACCGGCGTGTTCTTCATCATGGACGACGCGTTCCGCGTCGGCGAATACATCCAGAGCGGCGACTACAAGGGAACGGTCGAGTCGATCGGCCTGCGCTCGATCAAGCTGCGCCACCACCGCGGCCCGATCTTCGTGGTGCCCTTCGGCGAGCTGCGCGCGGTGC
>DASQGB010000269.1:0-3831 GCA_035632815.1 Burkholderiales bacterium
GGGCTGGTCGTGATGCAGTCCCTGCTCGCGGCCTGCCTTGACGCCGGCGCCCGCTTGGCGGAGCCCGGGGAGTTCACGCGTCGCGCTTTCCTGGAAGGAAAGCTAGATCTGGCGCAGGCCGAGGCGGTCGCCGACCTGATCGATGCCGCCAGCCAGGAGGCGGCGCGCTCGGCGATGCGTTCTCTGAACGGCGAGTTTTCGGCGACGATCGGTGCTCTTGTCGCCCAATTGGTGGAATTGCGGGCACTTACCGAGGCTATGCTCGACTTTCCGGAGGAAGAAGTCGACACGGTGCACCGGGACGATGCCGCGGCGCGCCTGCAGGCGGTTGGTCGCGCGCTGGACGAGGTGCTCGCCAAGAGCCGCCAAGGCAGTTTGTTGCGCAGCGGCATTCACGTCGTGCTGGCCGGTCGGCCGAATGTCGGCAAGTCGAGCTTGCTCAACCGCCTTGCCGGCGAGGAGCGCGCCATCGTGACGCCCATCGCCGGCACAACGCGCGACGCGCTGCGGGAGCCGATCCAGATCCAGGGCGTGCCGCTCACGCTCGTCGACACCGCCGGATTGCGCGAGGCCTCCGATACGATTGAGCAGTTCGGCATAGAGCGCACGCAGCGCGAGGTTGCTCAGGCCGATCTCGTTTTGCTTGTCGAAGAGGCGGGAACGCCAGCGCCGCCGCTGCCCGGCCTGGGATCCCGAGCGCAACGCGTCGTGGTTTACAACAAGCTCGATCTTGCGCCGCAGTTCAAGCCGCCGGCGGGGGCCATCGCAGTGTCCGCCAAGACCGGTCGAGGGCTCGAAGAGCTCCGCGCGGCGATCCTCGCCGCGGCGGGATGGTCCTCGACCGGAGAATCGGTGTTTCTCGCCCGCGAGCGGCATCTGCGGGCGTTGGGAACGGCGCGCGGCCACCTTGACGCGGCGCGCGGCCAGCTCGGGCGCTGGGAATTCTTCGCCGAAGAGTTGCGCCTTGCGCATAGTGCGCTCGGCGCGATTACCGGCGAATTCACGGCTGACGACCTGCTCGGCCAGATCTTCAGCCGCTTCTGCATCGGTAAGTGAGAGCCGCGCGCGACAGCTGGGTGAATCCGGCGCTCGCCGTCGCGCTGTGCACCGTGGCCGGTGCGAGCTGCGCGTGGCTGAGAATGCCGCTGCCCTGGATGATCGGGCCGCTGTTCGCCATGGCGGCGTGCAACTTCTCGGGCGCCGAGCTGCGCGCTCCGCCCGCGGGTCGCCCCGCCGGGCAGATCGTCATCGGCACCGCGCTCGGCCTTTATTTCACGCCGTTGGTGGGTCGCGAGGTGATCGAGCATTGGCCGGTGCTCTTTCTGGCCGCGCTGATTGCCATCTTTCTCGGCGTGTTGGGCGGATGGGTCCTGAGCCGTGCTTCCGGCATCGACGCGAAGACCGCGTTTTTCGCCAGCGTGCCGGGCGGCGCGGCCGAAATGGCCGTCCTCGGCGAGCGCTTTCATGCGCGCGTGGACCGTATTGCGCTCGCCCAGTCGCTGCGGGTGCTGGTCGTCGTGATCGTCGTTCCATTCGCATTGACCTATTCCGGCGCGCACGGCGCCGAGACCTACGTGCCGGTGTCAGTGCCCTTGCGCTGGCAGTGGCTGCTGGCGCTTCTCGCCCTCGCCGGCGTGGCGGCCCTGGTTCTTGGCCAGTTGCGCATGCCTAACGCGTTCTTCTTCGGGCCGCTCGCGGTGGCGATTGTGCTCACGGTGAACGATCTGCAGCTCTCGGCGGTGCCCACGGCGCTGACGAACGCGGCACAGGTCCTGCTTGGTTGTGCACTGGGTGCGCGATTTGAGCGCCGCTCGCTGGAGAGCGCGCCGCGATACGTGTCCGCGGTCTTCGTCAGCATCGTCATTGCGATCCTGGCGGCGGCAGGCTTGGGCTGGGCGGTCGCCGAGCTCTCCGGCCTTCCGGTGCCGAGCATGATTCTCGCGATGGCGCCCGGCGGCATGGCCGAAATGTGCATTACGGCGAAGGTGCTGCAGCTCGGGGTGCCGCTGGTGACTGCGGCGCACGTGACGCGGGTGCTCGTCCTCATCGTGAGCACCGGACCCGCCTTCGCGGTGGCGCGGGCCCTGCGGGAGCGAGTTCGCAGGCGCTAACCCTTTGTACCAAAGGCGCTTTAGTCCGTTGGAGGGGGTGGGCAGCGCGATGGGCGCAAAGACCCCGGTGCTAGAATCGCGCTCGAGGAATCCCGTATCAGTCGGCCCAGCTTTTCGCTGGGCCGTTTGCCTTTCGGAGTAAATGAATGAACGCTCCCGCCTCCGCTCCCGCCGACCAGTCCAACGCGCCTGCCTGGGTCCGACACCGCGGGCTGCGTCAGTGGGTGTCGGAGGTGGCGCGTCTGGCGAAGCCCGAGCGCATCGTGTGGTGCGACGGATCGGAGGCGGAGTACGACCGACTGTGCGCGGAGCTGGTCGCCGCGGGCACCTTTACGCGGCTGAGCGAGAAGCGCCGGCCGAATTCGTTTCTCGCCCGCTCGCACCCGAGCGACGTTGCGCGCATGGAGGACCGCACCTTCATCTGCAGCGCCAACAAGGAAGACGCCGGGCCGACGAACAACTGGCTCGATCCGGTCGAAATGCGCGGCACCCTCAATCGCCTCTTCGACGGCTGCATGCGCGGTCGCACGATGTACGTGATGCCGTTCTCGATGGGGCCCATCGGTTCGCACATCGCACAGATCGGCGTCGAGATCTCCGATTCGGCGTACGTCGCGGTGAGCATGCGCATCATGACCCGCATGGGACGCGCCGTCGCAGAATGGCTCGGCGAGGATCGCGAGTTCGTGCCCTGCGTGCATTCCGTCGGCGCGCCGCTCGCGCCGGGCGAGAAGGATGTCCCCTGGCCGTGCAACGAGGAAGAGAAGTGGATTGTGCATTTCCCCGAGACGCGCGAAATCTGGTCGTACGGCTCGGGGTACGGCGGGAACGCGCTGCTTGGCAAGAAGTGCCTCGCCCTGCGCATCGCCTCGGTCATGGCGCGCGACGAAGGCTGGCTCGCCGAGCACATGCTGATCCTCGGAATGCAGGCGCCGGGCGGGGAAAAGACCTATCTCGCGGCGGCGTTCCCTTCCGCATGCGGGAAGACCAACCTCGCGATGCTCATTCCGCCGCCCGCGCTAGCCGGCTGGAAGGTCACTACGATCGGCGAGGACATCGCGTGGATCAAGCCGGGCAAGGACGGGCGCTTGCATGCCATCAATCCGGAGTACGGTCTGTTCGGCGTCGCACCGGGTACGTCCGAGCAGACCAATCCCAACGCGATGAAAATGCTTCACAGCAACGTCATCTTCACCAACGTTGCCATGACACCCGAGGGCGATGTCTGGTGGGAGGGGATGACCGACCAGCCGCCCGAGCGCCTCATCGATTGGCAGGGCGAAGAGTGGACCCCCGGGGATGCAAAGAAGGGGCGGCTTGCCGCACACCCCAACGCACGCTTCACCGTACCCGCGTCGCAGTGTCCCTCGATGGACCCGAAGTGGGAGGATCCCGCCGGGGTGCCGATCTCCGCGTTCGTCTTCGGCGGACGACGCTCGACCACGGTACCCCTGGTCGTCGAGGCGCCCACTTGGGAAGACGGTGTCTACATGGCGGCGACAATGGGCTCCGAAACCACGGCGGCGATCACGGGGAAAGTCGGCGTGGTGCGCCGTGACCCGATGGCGATGCTCGCCTTCTGCGGCTACAACATCGGCGATTACTTCGCTCACTGGCTGAAGATCGGCGCCGCCCTGCAGCATCCGCCGAAAATCTTCCGGGTCAACTGGTTCCGGCGCGATGCGAGCGGCAAATTCATCTGGCCGGGCTTCGGCGAGAA
>DASQGB010000270.1:0-5793 GCA_035632815.1 Burkholderiales bacterium
CCGATTACATCCAGCGCTGCTTCAGCGAATACGGCGTCAAGACCGATCCCTCGGGCCGCTATGCGTGCATGTACAAGCGCTGGCACTTGATCGGCCTGGAAGTCGGGATCTCGGTCGCCTCGGTCGGCTTGCGCGGCGAGCCTACTGGCTGCGCCACTGGGTGGCGCGCCGATGCAGTCGCCGTGGCGAAGAGAAATCTGGTCCCTGGCGAAATGCTCGACGGCGAGGGCGGCTATACCGTGGTCGGGCGGCTAATGCCCGCCCCCGACTCCCTCATGCAAAATTGCTTGCCCCTCGGGCTTGCGCACGGCTGGAAGGTGCTGCGAGCGGTGACGGCCGGCCAGCCGGTGAAGTGGACCGATGTCGCTTTCGACGCCAGCTCGACCGCCGTGCGCGTGCGGCGCGAGATGGAACAGCTTATGGGAGAGCGCGCGCGCTCCGTCGCCTGATCAGGTTGATCAGATAAGGTCCGAGAAGAAACAACACGGTAATTCCGAACAGCGTCATCGCGATCGGCCGACCGAGGAAGCCGCCCCAGCTCAGGTCGAAGATCAAGAGCGACTGCTTCAGCGTCTCTTCCACCATCTTGCCGAGCACCAGGCCGATCACCAGCGGCGCCGGCGAGAAGCCGAAGCGCCGCATGAAAAAGCCGATGAAGCCGAAGGCGATCGCCACCCACACCTCGGCCATCGCCTGGTTCGGCGCGTAGGCGCCGATCACCGACAGCACGAACACCGCGGGCCACAGCAGCGGCGCCGGCACCAGGCTGATGCGGGCGAACACCTTCGCGAAGCCCAGCCCCAGCACGAGATAAAGAAGGTTCGCGAGCAGCATCGACGAGAACACCGCGTACAAGAGCAGCGGCTGCTCGGTAAACAGGTGCGGTCCGGGGCGGACTCCCTGGACGATCATCCCGGCGAGAATGATCGCGGTGGTCGTACTGCCGGGAATGCCCAGCGCCAGCGTCGGCACCATGGCGCCGCCGACCGCGGCATTGTTGGCGGCCTCGGGACCCGCGACACCCTCGATCGCGCCCTTGCCGAACTGGTCCTTGTTCTTCGACCAGCGGCGCGTTTCCACGTAGGCGATCATCGCGGCGGTGGTGGCCCCGAGCGCGGGCAGGATGCCGATGAAGGTGCCGATGACGCTCGACAGCGAGATCGCCTTGGCGCACTGCCGCATGTCCTGCCAGGTCGGTAGGCGCACCGCGCCGAGCCTGGCGGCGACGGTGCGGCTGCCGAGCTGGCTCGCCTGCTCCAGCAGCTCGGTAAGCGCGAACAGGCCGATCAGCACCGGGATGAACTCGATGCCGTCGGTAAACGAGTGGATGCCGAAGGTGTAGCGCTCGACGCCGGTGGTCAGGTCCTGGCCGACGGTCGCGAGCAGAACGCCGAAGGCGCCGGCGATCAGGTTCTTGACGGCGCTGTCTCCGCCGGTCATGGCGACCATCGACAGGCCGAATACCGCCAGCGCGAAGTACTCTGGAGGGCCGAACGAATAGGCGACGCGTGCGAGCAGCGGCGCGGCGATGATCAGTACGATGACGCTGAAGATGCCGCCGATGGCGCTGGCTACGGCGGACATGCCGAGCGCGCGCCCGGCCTCGCCCTTCTGCGCCATCGGGTAGCCGTCGAAGGCGGTTGCCGAAGCCGATGGATCGCCGGGGGAGTTGACCAGGATCGCGGTGATCGAGCCGCCGAAGTTCGCCGCGCAATAGATCGACCCGAGGAAGGCGATCGCCGGAACCGGCCCCATCGTGATGGTGAAGGGAAGCAGCAGGGCCGTGGTGGTCGAGCCGCTGATGCCCGGCAGGGCGCCGACGATGATCCCGATCACCGTGCCGGCAACGACGACGAACAGGATGTAGGGATCGAGCAGCAGCGCCATCCCGCCGGCGAAGGCCTCCACTTAGAACAACCCTTTCGGCAGTTGCACGCCGAACCCCTTGACGAAGACGGCCCAGATCGCCGCGGTCAACAAGATTGCACTTGATAGCAAAACCCAGTGCCGCCGCTCGCCCCACAAATAGCCCAGTCCCACCAGAAACAGGAGCATCGCCGGAAGCATCCCGATCACGGGCACCAGCGCCATGAACGCGACCAGCGCCGCTGACGAGAAATAGACCATCTTCGGAATGCGCGGCTGGGCCGGCTCGCTGACCGGCGAGGGCACAGCGAGCAGGCAGGCGAGCACGATGATGGTGCCGAGCACCAGCCGCGGGAACGCTTCCGCGCCAAAGCCCCGGGTGATGCCTTCGGGCATCTTCTCGAAGCCAAACGTCAGCGCGAACAAGCCCGCGGCGATGACGACGACAACGCCAGCCGCCAGGCGATTGGCCGACACCACCGCGCCTACTTCAGCAGGCCGAGCGCTTCCAGGGTCTGCTTGCCCTCGACCATGAAGCTGTCGAGCTGCGCCTTCCACGGACCTGCCCCGACCACGCTGTCGGTCGACTGTCCGGAGGTGTCGAGGTAGGACTGGAAGAGCTGGCCCTGCATCGCCTTCACCAGTCCCGACTCGAGCGCCTTGACGCGGTCGTCGGGCACCCCCTTGACGGTAACGAAGCCCCGCACCGTCGACTGGGTCACCGGCACGCCGAGCTCCTTGCCCGTGGCAACGTCGCGCAGGACGCTAAGGCGCTTGTCGGCGAACGTGACCAGCGCACGGATGTCGCCGGATTTCACCTGCGACTCGGCCTCGGCGTAGTTCACCAACGCGCAGTCGATGTTGCCGCCGACCAGGTTGATCACGATGTCGCCGCCGCCGCGGAACGGCACGATCACCGGCGCTTGGTGTTTTGCAGCACGCGCGACCGCCACCGAGCCGATGTGGTCCACGCTTCCCACATGCGTGGTGCCCCACTTGAGCGCCTTGCCCTTGCCGGCGGCGAGGAAATCCTGCGCGGTCTTGAAGGGGCTGTTTTTGCCGACCATCAGGATCTGCGGGTCTTCGGTTGCGCGGGCGAGCGGCACCATGTCCTCGTACTTCAGTTGCCCCTTGCTGCGCAGGATGGTGAGCAGGTGGGTCTGCGTGATGAGCAGGATGGTGTGGCCGTCGCGCGGGCGATCCAGCGCGTACTGCAGCGCCGCTGCGCCGCTGCCGCCGGTGCGGTTCACCACCACGAACTCGGTCTTGAACACGCCGGGGGCGTGCACCATCATCATGCGGGCGGTGATGTCGGTGCCGCCGCCGACGCCGGAATGCGTGACGACTTCGATCGGCTTCGACGGAAACTTGTCCTGCGCAACCGCGCGATTGAGCGCTGCCAGAGCGCTCGTGCCTCCGAGCAAGCCAAGCACGCGGCGGCGAGTGAGTCCGGTCATTTCATCTCCTCTAATTTTTCTCCTGGGCGGCCAGTGTATATTTAATTCATGCATGCCTCCACTGCCCTTTCGCATGTCACAGTGCTCGATCTGACCCGCGTGCGCGCGGGTCCGACCGCAGTGCGCCAGCTTGCCGACTGGGGCGCGCAGGTAGTCAAGATCGAGATGCCGCCGGCGCTGGACGAAGGTGAAGGCCCGGGCGGCCCGCGCGACGGCAGCGATTTCCAGAACGTGCACCGCAACAAGCGCGGCATGACGCTGAACCTGAAATCGCCCGACGGCGTGCAGATCCTGAAGAAGCTCGCCGCACGCGCCGACGTGCTGGTCGAGAATTTCCGCCCCGACGTGAAGCACCGGCTCGGTATCGCCTACGAAACGATGGCTGCCATCAATCCGCGGCTCATCTACGCCAGCATTTCCGGCTATGGCGAGGAGGGCCCCTATCGCCTGCGGCCGGGCTTCGACCAGATCGCGCAGGGGATGGGCGGGCTGATGTCGATCACCGGTCTGCCAGCCCAGGGACCGGTGCGCGTGGGCATTCCGATCGCCGACCTGACCGCGGGCATCTTCTGCGCCTACGGCATCGCGGTCGCGCTGCTCGAGCGCGAGAAGTCCGGCAAGGGGCAATGGGTGAAGTCCTCGCTCCTGCAGGCGCAGCTGTTCATGCTCGATTTCCAGGCCTCGCGCTGGCTGATGCGCGGAGAAGTCGCCAAGCAGGCCGGCAACAATCATCCGACCTCGATTCCCACCGGCGTGTACAAGACGCGCGACGGCTACATGAATCTCGCGGTCACCGGGCACAAGATCTGGAGCCGTATGTGCCAGGCGATCAACGCCCCCGAGCTCGCCGCGCACCCGGATTACGCCACGTCTGCCTTGCGCTCCAAGAACCGCGACCAGCTGCACGCCGAGCTCGAGAAGCACTTCAAGGAACGCGATACCGCGACGTGGATCGAGCAGCTGAACGAAGCCGGTGTTCCCGCGGGCCCGATCTACTCGATCGACCAGGCCTTCGCCGACCCGCAGGTGAAGGAGCTCGACATGGTGCAGAAGGTGGGCGAGGTGCCCTACCTCGGGCAGCCGGTCACGCTCAGCCGCACGCCGAGCCGCGTCGTCTCGCATCCCCCGGCGCAGGGCGAGCACACGGCGGGCGTGCTGCGCGAGCTGGGGTATAAAGACGCCGAGATCCAAACACTGAAGAGCAGGGGAATTGTTTAAGGAGCGATGCGATGCCTAGCGAAAAGATGATCTCCAAAAAGGACAACGGGATCGGCTGGATGATCCTGAACAATCCTGAGCGCCACAATGCCATCTCGCTCGAGATGTGGGAGGCGGCGCTTGAGATCATGCAGGACTTCAAGGCCGACAAGTCGGTGCGCGTGATGGTGATGACCGGCGCCGGCGGCAAGGCCTTCGCCTCGGGCGCGGACATCTCGAAGTTCAAGGACGAGCGCCAGGAGGCTGCCGCGGTGGCGCACTACCAGGCCACCACGCAGAAGTCCTACGACGCGCTGCTGGGCATGCAGATCCCGACCATCGCCATGATCCGCGGCTACTGCATCGGCGGCGGCACCGCGGTGGCGGTGTGCTGCGACATCCGCATCTGCACCGAGAACGCCAAGTTCGGCGTGCCGGCGGCGAAGCTCGGCCTGGGCTACGGCCTGAACCGCGCGAAGCCGCTCGTCGACCTGATCGGCCCCGCGCACGCGAAGGAGATGTTCTTCACCGGCCGGCAGTTCACCGCGCAGGAGGCCGAGAAGATGGGTCTCGTCAATCGCGTGGTGCCGGACGACAAGCTCGAATCCGTCGTCCAGGAGCTGGCGGAAACCATCGCCAACAACGCGCCCCTGACCATCAAGTGCGCCAAGCTCGTGGTGGGCGAGGTGCTGAAGGACGCCGAGAAGCGCGACGTCGCGGCCACCGAGCGCGCGGTCGAGGCCTGCTTCAAGAGCGCCGACTACAAGGAAGGCCAGGCGGCCTTCATGGAGAAGCGCAAGCCGCGCTTCGTCGGCGCCTGAGTCCCGTTTTCAGTCCTTGAAGACTTCCTTGGCGCAGCGGAACGCAACGACGGCGGCCGGCACGCCGCAGTAGATGGCGACCTGGAGGAACACCTCCTTGATCTCGTCCTTGCTGAGGCCGTTGGTCAGCGCGCCGCGGATGTGCAGCTTGAGCTCGTGCTCCTTGCCGAGCGCGCACAGCATGCCCAGGTTGAGCACCGAGCGCGTCTTGCGCGGCAGGCCGGGGCGGTTCCAGATGTCGTTCCAGCAGTAGGTGTTGAGCAGCTCGGTGAATTCGCGGTTGAAGTCGTCCACGCCCGCCATTGCCTGGTCGACCCACTTCGCGCCCAGCACCTCCCGGCGCGTCTTCAGCCCGGCGTCGTAGCGTTCCTTGTGATTGCGCTTGTCCATGCGTCCTCCTATGGGGGTTCCGAATATACAATAGGGCATGGATATCAAATCCCTGCATCACG
>DASQGB010000271.1:0-3246 GCA_035632815.1 Burkholderiales bacterium
ATGACGTGATCCCCGGTGAACAGCATGCGCGTGCGGCCGAGCAGGTAGCACAGGTGGTTCGATGCGTGGCCCGGGGTGTGGATCGCGCGCAGGCTGAGCGCGCCGAGGTCGATGTGCTGGCCGTTCTCGAGCACCAAGTCGGGCCTGAACGACTCGTCCTGCCCCTGCGGCGCCGGCCGGCCGAGGATCTGCGCGCCGGTCGCCGCTTTGAGCGCGGCGGCGGCGGGCGAGTGGTCCATGTGGGTGTGAGTGCAAAAGATCCAGCGAATCTTCTTTTTACCTTGCTTCAGAATTTCGTCGACATGCCATTGAATATCGGGCCCTGGATCGATCACCGCGAGCTCCTGCTCGCCTACGAGGTAGGTGTTGGTTCCCGGCCCGGTCATCATCCCGGGGTTAGGCGCGATGAGGCGCGTCACCCAGCGATCCAGGCGCTTGGGCACTCCGGGAACGAGGTCATAAGTCGTCTGCCCGCTTTCCTCCGCGTCGCTCCAGTGGATCTCGAAGTAGGGCGCATCGGCGCGCCGGAAGATCTTCGGCCCTTCCTTGCCCTGCGCCCAGCAGGCGCGGTTGGTCTCGATCTCGGCGATGCCCTTCACGTGCTCGAAGGCCGCGCGCGCGGCCGTGAAGCGCGCGAGGTCGCGCAGCGTGGTCTGCGTGGCGAACACCAGCTCGATCTCGCCGCGCTCGCTGCGCTCCAGGGCCGCGCCCGGGCTGATCCATACGTCGTGCACCATCTCCGCAGCGTCGTGCGAGCCCTGCTGCCCCTCGGGAGCGATCGCCGCGAAGAAGCGCGTGTCGAAGCGCCGCACGCGGCCCGGCGCGGTAATCCAGTGGCCGTAATAGGCGAGCGCGTCGCCGGGAATGTAGAGGTCCTCGGCCTCCAGCAGCCCGACGAAATTCTCTTGCCGGAACTGCAGGAGGGAATTCGCGCGCGCCGCGGAAATGGGCTCACCGTTTTTATCGGATAGCAGAAGTATTCCTGCTTCCTCGAAGCATTCGCGCACCGCCGCCACGTAATAGGCCAGGCCGCCGCAGGGCAGGTTCAGGCGCACGCTCGCGTCCTTGTCCGTGAGACCGAGGACCCGGGAAAAAACCCGGGCGTCGGAATCCGCCGCATCGAGCGCGCCGCCGGGAAAGACGTAGGCCCCGCCGAGGAACACGGCGCTCTGCGCGCGCTGCATCATCAGCACTTCCACGCCGGGCGCGGCGTCGCGCAGCAGGATGAGCGTTGCCGCGGGCCGGGGGACTGGCGCGCTCACGCGGTGCGCCCGGCGCGGTCCTTTTCGTTCTGCGCCTTGATCATGGCGCGCATCCTGTCCCAGTCGGCATCCGAGAGCTTGTCGAGCTCGGCGAAGTAGGCGCCCGAGCCGGTGGCGAGGTAGCCCGCGCCGTCGATGGCGATGGTCTCGCCGGTGAGCCATTCGCAGCCCTCGGCCATCAGGAAGGCGGCGAGATTCTGCAGCTCCTCCATGCGGCCGACGCGCCGCATGGGGTTCAATTGAACCGAATCGGAGAACCCCCCGCCGGGACGCAATCTCTTGCTGGCACCTTCGGTCGGAAAAGGCCCCGGCGCGATCGCGTTTAGCCGGATGCCATGGCGTCCCCACTCGACCGCCAGGGACTTGGTCATCACGTGCAATCCGGCCTTGGACATCGCCGAGGGCACGACGTAGGGCGAGCCGGTATGCACCCAGGTGACGAGGATCGTGACGACCGAGCCTTTGTGCTTGCCTTCGATCCAGCGCTTGCCCACCGCGTGCGTGACATAGAACGTGCCGTGGAAAACGATGTTGGCGATGGCGTTGAAGCCGTTCGGCGAGAGATCCTTGGTCGGGCTGATGAAGTTGCCCGCCGCGTTGTTCACCAGGCCGTCGAGCGGGCCGGCCTCGTCCCAGATGCGCTGCACCATCGCGTCGACCGCCGCCGCGTCGCGGATATCGACCGCGTGGGTACCGACTTTTCCTCCAAAGGATTTCATCAATCCTTGGGCGGTTTCCTCCAGCACGCCGCCGCGCCGGCCGGCGAGCCACAGCTCGGCGCCGAGCTGGAGGTACTTGGCGGCGATCTCCTTTCCCAGCCCGGTGCCGCCGCCGGTGATGAGGATGCGCTTACCTTCGAGCAGACCTTCCTTGAACATGCGCCCTCCGGGACCGGAGGGCTATTCTAGGCGAGACGGCCCCGGATGTAGCGGATCTCGCGCTGAGGACGAGCGGCACGGCGAGTGAAAAACGCCTTGATCGGCGTGATGATCAGCCGGTGCACGGCTAACGAACGCTCATGACGAGCGTCGGCCAGGACGCGGTCGAGCAGCCGCGGGTCGTTGAGGACGTCTTCGTATGTCAGTTTCATGACAAAAAAAGCCTCCGGATGGGAAGGATGATCAGCCAGTAAATCGCCTCGGCGCGTTCGCGCCTGGCGCGGGCGTTGATGGCTTCCAGTTGGGGAAAGTCGATTCTCATGATGATTCCTTCAGGCGAACGAAACCGAGGCTTCGCCGCCGAGTGCGTTGATGATGGCGAGGCCGCGCTGGCGCAGCCGATAGGCGCTGCCTGGCGCGAGCACGATGTCGCGCAGCTGGTTTTCCTCGGTGATCCACACCGAGCCTTCGATGGCGCGCACGGTGCTGCCGGCGCTGTCGCGCAGCCTCAGGGTCTGGTTGGGGCCCAGTCTTACCGCTCCTGCATCGAGTTCCAGTTTCATCGCCGTCTCCTTGCGTTTGGCATGCACAGGATGCATCCTTGCGGGCGCGCGCTCAAACGGGGAATATGCAGGTCTGGCATTACAAATGGGAATGTGAATGACACGCAATGCCTTCCCTAGCCTCGACCTGCTGGTGGGGTTCGAGGCCGCGGCGCGCCACCTGTCCTTCACCAAGGCGGGCGAGGAGCTCTACCTCACCCAGTCGGCGGTGAGCCGCCAGATCAAGGACCTGGAGGAGCAGCTCGGCGTCGCGCTGTTTCAGCGCAAGCACCGGTCATTGCTGCTGACGGAGGCCGGGCAGCAGTTCTATGCGGCGGCGGCGCAGGTGCTCACCACGATGCGCACAGCGACCGAGCGCCTGCGCGCGCAATCGGGGCGCCGCCAGCCGCTGTCGGTCACGACCACGCACTCGTTCGCGGCGCTGTGGCTGATCCCGCGTCTGGCGGGCTTCACGAAGACGCATCCCGGCATCGATGTGCGCATCACCGCCGAGACGCGGGTGCAGGACCTGGAGCGCGACGGCCTCGACGTCGCCATTCGCCA
>DASQGB010000272.1:0-7948 GCA_035632815.1 Burkholderiales bacterium
TCTCTTCGTTCTTTCCACTGGCGCTCTTGATCCTCGCGGTGCTTGGCTCGATCGTGGCCGGACTGGCGACGCCGGCCGAGGCGGCGGCGGTGGGCGCATTCGGTGGCTTCGTGCTGGCGGCGATCTACCGCTTCATCGCCCACTGGAGCGAGCGACCGCAGAGCGGAGCGTCCACCGGCGTGGTGCTCGCGCGCACGCTGAAGGAGTTCGGCACGATCATCAAGGAGTCGTCGTTCCTCACCGCCAAGACCAGCGCCATGGTGTGCTGGCTGTTCGTCGGCTCGGGCATCTTCGCGGCCGCGTTCGCCCTGCTCGGCGGACAGCAATTGATCGAGAAGTGGGTGCTGTCGCTCGACATGACGCCGTTGCAGTTCATGATCCTGGCGCAGTTCATCATCTTCATTCTCGGCTGGCCGCTCGAGTGGACCGAGATCATCATCATCTTCATGCCGATCTTCATCCCGCTGCTGCCGCACTTCGGCATCGATCCGCTGTTCTTCGGCCTGCTGGTGGCGCTCAACCTGCAGACCGCCTTTCTCTCGCCGCCGGTGGCGATGGCGGCGTTCTACCTGAAGGGCGTGTCGCCGCCGCACGTGACGCTCAACCAGATTTTCGCCGGCATGCTGCCCTTCATGGGGATCCAGCTCATCGCGCTGGTGCTGCTCTACACGTTCCCGCAGATCGGGCTGTGGCTGCCGAGCGTCCTGTATGCGCGATGAGCGCTCGCTGACGCTCTCCGCCGCGGACGCCGCGCAGCAAATCCGTGACGGAAGGCTGACTTCCGAGGAACTGGTGCAGTCCTGCCTCGAGCGCATCCGCAGCCTCGAGCCGAAGGTGCAGGCTTGGGCCTTTCTCGACGAGGAACATGCGCTGGCGCAGGCGCGCGCCGCCGACGAGCGCAAGCGCTCGGGCGAGCCGATCGGTCCCTTGCATGGCGTGCCCGTCGGCCTGAAGGACATCATCGACACCGGCGACATGCCGACCGAGAACGGCACCGTGCTGCATCAGGGGCGAACCCCGCGCAACGACGCGACGGTGGTGGCGATGCTGCGCGCGGCGGGCGCGGTCATGTTGGGCAAGACCGTCACGACCGAGTGCGCGTACTTCGCGCCGGGCAAGACCCGCAATCCGCACAACCCGGAGCACACGCCGGGCGGTTCCTCCAGCGGTTCCGCCGCCGCCGTAGCGGCGGGGATGGTCCCGCTGGCCCTGGGCAGCCAGACCAACGGCTCGACCATCCGTCCGGCATCGTTCTGCGGTGTATACGGCTACAAGCCGACTCACGGCCTGATCCCGCGGCACGGCATCCTCGAGCTCTCGCGCACCCTCGACCACGTCGGCCTCTTTGCCCGCAGCATCGACGACATCGCGCTGCTCGCCGAGCAGCTGGCCGGCTACGACGAGCGTGACCCGGACACCCGGCCCCGCGCCAGGGTTCCGTTTCAGAAAATTTCCTCTGAAGAGCCGCCGATAGATCCGGTGCTGGCGTTCGTCAAGACCCCGCACTGGGAGCGCGTCGACGCGGAGGCCAAGGAGGCCTTCTCGGAATTGCTGGAAGCGCTGGGCGACCGCGTGGAAGAGGTGGAGCTGTTCCCCTCCGCCGCCGAAGCCTGGGACTGGCACAAGACCATCATGGAAACCGAGATGGCGGCCAACTTCGAGCGCGAGTGGCACAGCGGGCGCGACAAGCTCTCGAGCCAGTTGCGCTCCCTGATCGAGCGCGGCCGAGAGGTGCGCGCGATCGACTACCAGCGGGCGCTGCGCTCGATCGCCCCGGTGGTGGCGAGCTTCGACGAGCTTTTCATGGAGCGCTACGACGCCATCCTGACGCCCGCCGCGCTAGGAACAGCGCCGAAGGGCCTGGGGTCGACCGGGGATCCGTCGTTCTGCAGCCTGTGGACGCTGTGCGGGATGCCGGCGATCTCGCTGCCGCTGATGCAGGGGTCGAACGGCCTGCCGCTCGGCGTGCAGCTGGTTGGTCGCCGCAATTTCGATGCGCGGCTGCTGCGCACCGCGCGCTGGCTGCTGTCGGTCGCCGGCTAGGTCGCCAAAGCCAGCGCTCTGAGCGCCTCGAGCTCCGAGCGCAGCCGCTCCAGCTCGCCGCGGTCGGAAAATGCCGCCACCCAGTGGGTCAGCCTGCCTTCGGCGCTGCGCACGGCGCCGATCGTAAGCTCGACATGCCGCACGATACCGTCCTTGCCCCCGGCCTTGAGCTGCCAGCGCGAAGGCGATTCAGCGAGCAGCCGGTGCACCAGCGCCTCATCGCCGCGGAAGAGCAGCGCCGCGAGCGGGCGGCCAAGCGCCTCGTCCGCGCGGTAGCCGAAGAAGCCCTCGAAGGCGGGATTGACGTAGCAGACCGGGCGGGCCGGCGTGGCGGCGTTGAGGATAGCGAGCGGCAGCCCGCAGGCGCCGAGCGCGGCGTGCGACAAAGCCCCGTCGGAAAGCAGGCGGTACAGGGCAGGGGCGGCTTCGGGCGTGGCGGTCCTACGAAGAGCGGTCATGGCCCGGTTTTGCCATGATTCGCGGCTCCGAACAAGTGTCAACTTCCAGCGACAGTCTTACGCCGCGCGGCGGGCTTGCGCGGAGAGCGAATAGCAGGTACGGCGCAGGCGATGGAGGTCGGCCGTCTCGATCACCTGACGCAGGAAATCCATGTTGCGCTCGATCTCGGACTGGTAAAGGCTCGGCCCGTCGAAATGCGAGCCGGCAAAGCGGTCGGCGCCGCCGAGCTTCTTCTCGATGCGGGTGCGCGCGACATACTCGTAGAAGCCGGGGGTCTTGATGATCAGGTCCTGCGGCGAGGCATAGCGCACGATCTCGCGCCCGTCGGGCAGCCGCTCGCGCGCGATGTTCGCCCAGACGAACTCCTCGTACAGGAACTCGCGCACCTTCTCGAGGTACATCCGGTCCGACATCTGGCCGATCAGGTCGGCGGTGCCGACCATGCAACCCACCAGGCGGTCCTTCGCCTCCTCGACAAGGATGTCGTCGACCTCCATCTCGTAGCCGGTGAAGTGCACCAGGCGCGTGGCGAGAGGCGCTTCCTCGGCGTAGCCGATCTTCGGCAGATAGGCCGACAGGAAGTCGGCGCTGCGGCTGACATGGATCTTGGTGAATACCGCGCCGTTCGCCACCTGGCTCTCGGAAGAGCGCTTCAGGTAGCCGGAGTCGTGCAGCAGCGCGACCAGCACGCCGAGCGTCGCTCGGCGCGGGCCGAGCCGCTCGGCCGTCGCGCATACGCGCTCATGCCCGTCGATCAGCCGCGCCATCGCGAGCGACATGTCGAGCGTGTGGCGCAGGTCGTGGTACAGCGTGTCGCACGCGAGGTAGCCGGGATAGTTCCCCTGGAACAGCATGCGCAGATCGTCGAACGCGCGCTGCAGCGGCGTGAAGTCGACGCCAGGAAAGCGGCTGCCGAAGAGCGACAGAACGGCGTCGCGGACCCGGTCGGAATCCTCGACGTTCACGCGATTGGTGACGTCGTTCTGGTTTAGGCGGTTTTGCATGGCGGCGTAGCGGCGAGCTCCCCTGGCCCGGTCCGCAAACCTCTCCCTTGCGGCCGATTATTCCGCTTGGCCAGGGCGGAAGCAACAAAATCGCGCGGAAGATTGTGAAAAACAGCGGGAGACGGCCGGTAAGCCGGGTTCTGTGGCCCCGACCGGGCGAACCCGAGCGGGACCGGCAGCCATTCCTCTAGGCCCCGGGTCGCCCCGGGGCTCAAGCCACCTACCCGCAAGCCTCGGCCGAGCCGGCCTGTAGTGTGTCGCCACACTTCGCTTGCCTATTTGGTGTTGCTCCGGATGGAGGTTGCCGCGTTTCACCCCCCGACCCCCGCAGGCTTGCACCTGCGGTGCTGCGTGAGTCGGGGACTCGTCTCTGTGGCCCTCTTCGTCGCGTCGCCGCGCCAGGGCGTTACCCTGCATCCCGCTCTGCGGAGCCCGGACTTTCCTCTATGTCGCCATAGCGGCTGCCTGGCCGACTCCCGCTTGCGATTTTACTCGCGCCTAGGGCCTGAAGGGCCGGAAATAGCGCTGGTCGTCGTAGAACGCCGCGCGGTCGTTGCCGGGAAACCAACCTGGGTAGCCGTAAATCGGCAGCGCCGCGAGCTCCTGCGGCGTTGCGTCATCCGGCAGGCTCGCCAGCCATGCGGCGGTTTGGGCATCGGCGTCGGCGGCAGACGGCAGGATGAGCGCCTTGCAGGTAATGCCGGGCCATGGCTTGAGCGCCTGCTCGAGCACCGCGTGGCCGAGCACCAGCACGCGCGTCGCGGCGAGCACTCGGCTGCGCTGCTCCCAGAACAGCTCCTTCCACTGAAAGCCGCGCAGCATGGCAATGAGCTGCGCGTCGTCGCAGGCCATGATCGCCCCACCCTCGTCGAATAGGGTGAGCAGGTCGCGCAAGCGCCCGCGCCGGCCCTTCTCCAGAGGCAGTCTCGCGGCGTGCATGGCGTTGATGCGCGCCTTGCTGCGCGGAAACGCCAGCCAGGCAGCCGCGTTGAAGAGATCGTGGAGGTTACCGGGACGCGTGGATACGCAGCCGGACTCGAACACGCGCAACTCGTAGTAGGGATCCGTCTTGCCCGGTGGGACGAAGCGCACCGGCCGGCCGCTTTCGGTCCGGATTCCTGCCATTGCGGCACGGCGGTTGAGGTGCTCAAGGGAGCGGTCGCCCTCGAGCCAGACCCGCACCGCGTCGAACGCGGGATGCCCTAGGTCAGCTTCCAGGGAAGCGCTTCTCCGGCGCGGAAGGGGACCAGCTCCTCGCCGCCGAAGGCGAGGGTCTCGGGAACGCGCCATTCGCCGCGCGCCAGCGTCACGCTGCCGCGATTGACCGGCAGGCCATAGAACTGCGCGCCGTGCACGCTGGCGAAGCCTTCCAGCTTGTCGAGGGCGCCGGCCTCCTCGAAAGCGATGGCGTACAGCTCGAGCGCGGCGTGGGCGGTGTAGATCCCGGCGCAACCGCAGGCAGCCTCCTTGGCGTTGCGCGCGTGCGGCGCGCTGTCGGTACCGAGGAAGAACTTCGGGTTGCCCGAGGTCGCCGCCTCGACCAGCGCCTCGCGGTGCTCTTCGCGCTTGAGCAACGGCAGGCAATAGTGGTGGGGCCGGATGCCCCCCAGAAACAGCGCGTTGCGGTTCAAAAGCAGGTGGTGCGCGGTAATGGTCGCCGCGATGTTCGGCCCGGTGACCTCGACGTACTGCACGGCATCGCGCGTGGTGACGTGCTCCAAAACAACCTTCAGGCGCGGGAAGCGCTCTACCGCCGGGCCGAGCACCTCCTCGATGAAGACCTGCTCGCGGTCGAACACGTCGATCGCCGGTTCGGTCGACTCGCCGTGCACCAGCAGCGGCATGCCGACTTCCTCCATGCGCTCGAGCGCGTGGAAGCAGCGCGACAGGCGCGTCACGCCGGCGTCGGAATGAGTGGTGGCGCCGGCAGGATAGAGCTTCACGCCGTGCACGCGCGCCGACAGTTTGGCACGCGATATCTCCTCCGGCGGCGTGTCGTCGGTCAGGTACAGGGTCATAAGCGGCTCGAACTGCGCGCCCTTGGGCAATGCCGCGACGATGCGGTCGCGGTATTCGAGCGCCTCCTGCGTGGTGCGCACCGGCGGCTTCAGGTTCGGCATCACCATGGCGCGCGCGAAGCAGCGCGCGCTGTCGGCGAGCACCGCGGCCATGGCCGCACCATCGCGCAGATGCAGATGCCAGTCGTCCGGACGCTTGAGCGTGAGGCGGTCCATGGCCGGGATTCTACTTGGCGCGTTCCAGCGCTCGTTTGTAAAGAGCGCTTTTCGGCAGCCCGGTGATGCGCGCCGCGAGCTTCGCCGCCTCGCTCGGCGGGAGCGCCTCGAGCAGCACGCCGAGTACAAGATCGGCATCGAGCGCGGCGGGGGGCTGCGCTTCGCCCGGCGCCAGCACGATGACGAATTCGCCCTGCCTGCGATGCGGCTCGGCAAGCAGCCATGCGCCTGCCTCGCCCAGCGGCAGGCGTGCGATCTCCTCGAACTTCTTGGTGAGCTCGCGGGCGATTGCCGCTTCGCGCACAGGTCCGAAACGCGCCGCCAGGTCGTTGAGCGTTTCGAGGATGCGATGCGGCGCCTCGTAGAAGATCACGGGCCAGGGCACATCGAGCGCCTCCAGCGCCTTGCGCCGCGCCGCGCCCGACGCAGGCAGGAAGCCGGCGAACAGGAAGCGGCTTGCGGCGAAGCCGGTGGCGGAAAACGCCGCCGCCGCGGCATTCGCGCCGGGAATCGGGGTAACGCGGATTGCGGCGCGGTGTGCCTGCTCCACGAGGAAGGCGCCCGGATCCGCCACCGCCGGCGTGCCGGCATCGCTCACCAGGGCGACGTGCCGGCCTTCGCGCAGGGCAGCGATGAGCTTGGCGGCGACGCTGCGCTCATTGTGCTCGTGCAGCGCGACGGTGCGGGTGGCGATGCCATGGTGCGCGAGAAGGGTGCGGGTCGTGCGGGTGTCCTCGCAGGCGATCACGTCCACGGCGCGCAGCGCCTCGATCGAGCGCGGGCTCGAGTCGGCGAGGTTGCCGATCGGTGTGGCAACCACGTAGAGGGTGCCAGAGCGCATTGCTGTCAACGCCGGGTTCGCCATTCCGTTAAGACTGCCATGAACCGGGAGGGCGCGCGAGCCGAAGACCTCTGTGCCAATCTGCTGCGCGCCGCCGGCCTGCGGATCATCGAGCGCAACTGGCGCTGCAGGCTGGGCGAGATCGATCTGATCGCCGAGGAGCACGGCACGCTGGTGTTCGCCGAGGTGCGCATGCGCAGCGCCGCTCTTTTCGGCGGCGCCGCCGAGAGCGTGACGGCGGCGAAGAAGCAGCGGCTGGTCGCCGCCGCCAGGCTGTATCTCGCCCGCCGGCCCGATGCCAACTGCCGCTTCGACGTGTTCCTGGTCGACGGCGCGCCCAGCCATGTGCAATGGATCCGCAACGCGTTTTGCGAGTAGCGCACTGCTTGCGCTCCTGCTTGCCGGAGCCGGGCAGGCGCAGGAACGGCCGGCGGTGCGCTGGCTCTTGCAGAGCTCGCCGCTGGCCGGGTTCCACTACCACGCTGCCGCCGAGCTGTGGCCCCAGCTGCGCGTCGGCGATCCGCTCGAGCTTGCGCGCGAGCCGGACAACGCGCACGACCTAAACGCAGTGGCGGTGCTCTGGCGCGGCCGCAAGCTCGGCTACGTGCCGCGGCGCGACAACGCCGCGCTCGCGTGGGGGCTCGAGCGCGGCGAGCCGCTGCGCGCGCGCATCAGCGCGCTGGCGCAACATCCCAACCCGGCGCGGCGGCTGCGCATCGAGGTGTTCGTCGACTGACGGTGTAGAATCTTCGGATGGAAAATCCGAGTCTTCTGGGGCGTGTGACGGCGCATTTCGCCGAGAGCGCGAACCTGAAGCTCACCGCGTCGCAAGCGCTCGCTGCCCCCATCGTGCGTGCGAGCACGCTGCTCGCCGAGTCGCTGCGTAGCGGCGGCAAGGCGCTTGCCTGCGGCAACGGCGGATCGGCGGCCGACGCGCAGCACTTCGCGGCCGAGCTCGTCAACCGCTTCGAGACCGAGCGTCCGCCGCTCGCCGCCATCGCGCTGACCACGGACAGCTCGACGCTCACGTCGATCGCCAACGACTACGCCTATCAGCAGATCTTCTCCAAGCAGCTGCGCGCCCTCGGCCGCCGCGGCGACGTGCTGCTCGCCATCTCCACCAGCGGCAACTCGGCGAACGTGCTCGACGCGATCCAGGTCGCGCACGAGATCGGCGTGCGCGTCATCGCCCTTACCGGCAACGGCGGCGGCAGGATGGCGGCGGCGCTACGCGCCGACGACGTTCATTTGTGCGTTCCGCACAAGCGCACGGCGCGCATCCAGGAGGTTCACCTGCTGGTCCTGCATTGCCTGTGCGACGGCATCGACTTCCAGCTGTTCGGCGCGAAGGGATGAAGGCCGCCGCG
>DASQGB010000273.1:0-3515 GCA_035632815.1 Burkholderiales bacterium
GTGAGCATCGACAAGCTGCTGCGCGCGCAGATCGCGCTGATCCTGTTCGCCGCGGCGTACCTGGCCGAAGTGGTGCGCGGCGGACTGCAGGCGATCCCGCGCGGGCAGTACGAGGCGGCGCGCGCGCTCGGCCTGTCCTACTTCGGCCAGATGGCCTTCGTCATCCTGCCGCAGGCGCTGCGCATCGCGGTGCCGCCGCTGGTCAACACCTTCATCGGCTTCTTCAAGGACACCTCGCTGGTGCTGATCATCGGTCTGTTCGACTTCCTCACCACCATCAAGGTGTCGCTCACCGACCCGAAGTGGACCGGCTACGGGGTGGAGGCGTATCTCTTCGCATCGCTCGTGTACTTCGCGTTCTGCTATGCGATGTCGGCGTACAGCCGGCGGCTCGAGCACGTGCGCCGCTGAGAAAATCGGGACAGACCCTATTTTTTCTCCGCGGCCATCTCCACCAGCGCGCGCAGCGCCATCGCGTAGGAGCGCCAGCCCAGGCCTTCGACCGTCCCCTTCACCGCTGAGGAGATGATGGAATGGCCGCGCCACTCCTCGCGCGCGTGCCGGTTGGAAATATGCACCTCGATCACCGGGAAGGGCATGGTCTTGATCGCGTCGTGCAGCGATACGCCGAACTGGGTCAGGCCGGCCGGGTTGATGATCGCGCCGGCCGCCTCGTCGATGTGCTTGTGCAGGGCGTCCACCAGCACGCCTTCATGGTTGGACTGGACGATGGCCAATTGCACTTTGAGTTGCGCTGCCAGCGCTTCCAGCTTGGAATTAATTTCTTGTAGCGTCGTGCTGCCGTAGATATGCGGCTCGCGGCGGCCGAGGAGGTTGAGGTTCGGGCCGTGCAGGACGAGGATCTTCATTTTTTGACCTTCCAGTTTTGCTCGAGATTGGCGATCAGCGCCGGGCTGAAATGGCAGTGCGCCTGCTCGCGCGCATACACCGCCATGTAGCGCCGGAACGTGTCGAGCGGCTCCTGCGCGATGCGGAAGGCGCGGCGGTTGCTCGCCGCGCTGACGACGCCCGAGCCGGTCAGTTTCTGGACGGTGCTCTCGATCGCGGCCTGCATCTTCCCCCCGGGGACGATTTCATCGCAGATCATACGTCCCTCGGGGCTCGCGCAATCGATGCGCCGCTCGGCCATGATCGCCTGCCGGGCGATGCGGTCGCCGACGAAGCGCGCGAGGCGCAGGTTGGCGGCGCCGGGCACGATGCCTTCCTTGCGCGCGGGCAGGGTCAGGTAGGCGTCCTCGGCGGCGAGCGTGTAGTCCATGGTCAGCAGGATCTGGCAATGCCCGCCGATGGCGAAGCCCTCGACGGCGGCGATCCAAAGTTTTTCAACACTGTTAACTTCTGGTGAATCCTCGGGAAGGGCCAACCCCCGATAGAGCTTGCTTACCAACCCCAGATCCCGGATCAGGTACCAGAGGTAGCGGATCTTTCCCTCGTACAGGTGGGTGAGGTTGATGCCCGCGCCGAAGATGCGCCGGCCGGCGTACTTCGGATGCTCGACCGTCGCGCCGCGCAGCACGCACACCTCGGTCTTGCGGTCGAGGAGGGCGAGGTCGACCGCGGTCTCGAAGGCGTCGAGCGTGGTCTCGTCCTCGGCGTTCAGAAAGCGGGGATTGGACATCGTCAGGACCGAGGCCTTGCCTTGCCGCTCCAGCAGCACGGCGCCCAGATTCAGGAAACCTTTGCTCTCGTACTCGGCGAGACGCGGGCGCGAATCCTCGCGCGGCAGCAGCATCGCGTGGCACAGATGCAGGCCGCAGCCCGGATCGGCGAGGACCTCGGCGAGGAACTCGCCCTGCGCCTTCTCGATCCCGCTTTTGTCCTTCTGCGCCAGGCGCGCTTCGGCCTCGAGCTGTCCTGGCGTGGGGAGCAGGTCCGGATGCGCGTCGGCGGCGCGGCGGCACAGCTCGTCTACCCTCAGGAAGCGGGTACGGCCGGCGGTCAGCTCGTCGTAGATCGCGGTGCTCATGCTTTGCTCTCGCGGCGCAAGGGCAGGCTGCGGCGCGAGACCTGGCCGGTGATCCACTTCACCGAGCGCCACGCGCGCTCCGAGACGATCGGCAGCGGCAGCTGCCGGTAGTCGTCGTTGAACACCTCGAAGCTGTAGTCGCCGCGGTAGCCCATCGCATCCAGGCCGCGCACCATCTCCAGCACCTTGTCGCTGTGCACTCCCTCGCCGGGAAACACGCGCGAGTGGCGCGCGGTCTCGATGCGGTCCTGCGGCGTTCGCACCTCGTGCCACATGAAATCCGAGAGCTGCACCAGGAACACCTTGCGCGGATCGATGTCCTGCAGGAGGTCGAGCTCGGTGCGGTTGGCGAGGATGTGAAAAGAGTCGAGCGCGAGCCCGAGGTTCGAGCGCTCGGCGTCCTGCACGATGTCCCAGGCCTGCGGAAATTCGTTTACATGCCGGCCCCAGGACAGCGCCTCGTAGGCGATGCGGATGTCCAGGGGCACCGCGAGCATCGCAAGCTTTTGAAGGTCTCTCCTGAATAAATCAAAATCCTTGGCAGCATGCGCGGACGCGGACGAGCAGACGAGCAGCACGCGGGAACCCAGCGCCCGGCACATGCCGAGCATCGCTTTCGCCACATCGACCTTGTAGGCGTGCAGATGGCCCGAGAGCCCTTCGAAGTCGCGCAGCACCTGGAAGCCGGTGACGCGCAGGCCGCTCTTGCGCACGGCGTCGATCGCGGCTTCCTCGCCCTGCGGATGGCCGGCGATGTCGGTGGCGTTGAGCATCACCTGGCTGAAGCCGGCGCCCTTCACGGCGCGCAGCTTCGCTTCGAGCGGACCCGCCAGCGTGATGGTGTCCATGCCGAAATGATCGAGGTTCACAGATCGCTGACGACCAGCTCGAAGGTGACGCCGTCGAGATAGACCTGGGTGAGGGCGCCCTTGTCGCTCGGCTGCACCGCGCCGTGGTCGACGAACACCACGCCGCGCTTTTTCAGCTCGCGCACCGCGGCGGGAATGTCGGGCGCGCCCAGGCCCACGCGCACCAGGCCCTCCTCCCAGTGGATTTCCTCGGCGCCGGCCGGCGGCTCGATCAGCTGCAGGTAGAACTTGTGGCAGGGGCTCTCGAGCAGCGTGCCCTTGGGCAGGACGCCGAAGTACTGGCCGCGCGGCAGCACCGAGAAGCCGAAGAGATTCTGGTAGAAGTCGAGCCAGTCGCGCGTGCGCTCGCCCATGATCGATTGCACCACGCCGAAGTAGTGCAGCCCGGCCACCGCTGGAGGATCCGGTTTTATGTTTCTGTCAAAAACAAAATCCACGTCGTAGATGGCGAAGTCGCGATAGCGGTCGACGAAGTAGATCAGGCTGTCGCCGACGCCGTGGATGCCGGGGATGTGCAGCTCCATCGCCGCCGCGCGCGTGGGCATCTCCCAGGCGCCGAGGTCGACTGAATGGCGGAAGGCGTGGCCCGCGTCGCGCACGCGCAGCGCGATCGCGGCCACGGCTGGTGCGCTGGAGCGTGCGCTCATTGCAGACCTCAT
>DASQGB010000274.1:0-3545 GCA_035632815.1 Burkholderiales bacterium
GCCAACCCGAGGAACGCGGGACGATTGCGCTGTCGCTGGATGCGGCGTGGCGAGAGCGCCGGCGGCCAGCAGAAATGTGCGCCGTTTCACTGGATCACCTCGTCAGCCCTGAGCAGCACCGCGTTCGGCACGGTAACGCCGATGGCAGCCGCGGTTTTCAGGTTGACCACCAGCTCGAACTTGGTCGGCTGCTCGACCGGCAGATCGGCAGGCTTCGCGCCGCGCAGGATGCGGTCGACATAGAACGCGCCGCGGTGGAACAGGGCCCGGAAGTCGGGCGCATACGAGGCCAACGCGCCCGCGATGACGTATTCGCGCCATCCGGCGACGCAAGGAATGCGCGACTTCACCGCTGCGTCGGCGATGATCTTGCGAAAGCCCACCATGCGGGCGTCGACGATGACGAGCAGCGCATCGGGGCGCTCGCGCGACAGCCCATCCAGCGCTCGCGCCAAATCGGCGGTCTCCCGGATCGGCATCGGCTCGACTCCGAGCCCCCGCTTGAGCGCGGCGTCGCGCGCCTGGTCCCATTCGCGCTCCGCAACCGAGTCGCGGGCATTCCAGACGATGGCGACGCTCCTCGCTTTCGGCAGGATCTCGGCGACCAGCTCGAGCCGCTTCGCGCCGAGCTCGGGCGAGATGAACGACAACCCGGTCACGTTGCCGCCGGGGCGCGCATAGGATTTCACAAACCCCGAGTGCACCGGATCCCCGGCCGCCACGATTACCAGCGGCAAGGTGCTGGTGGCAGCCTTGGCAGCCACAACGGGCTCCGTGCCGTTCAAGATGATCAGCTCCACGCGCTGCCTGACCAGCTCCGCGGCGAGCTCCGGGAGCCGTGCGACGTCGCCTTCTGCCCAACGGTACTCGATATGGAGGTTGCGCCCCGGCTCGTAGCCCAGCTCCCGCAGGCCGGCCAGAAACGCCGCACGCTCGGGCGAGGGCTTTTGCTCGATCGAGTACAGATGAAGATAGCCGATGCGCCGCACTCGGCCTTGCGCGACCACAGAGCGGGGCGCGCCGATTGCGAGGGCGCCGAGCGCGAGCAGCGTTCGCCGCGCGGAATTCATCTCAGCGGTTCACCGGAGAAGTCGGGTCGAGCAACAGCGCGACCAGGTGCGCGATCTGCTCGGGGGTCAGCACGCCGTTGTGGCCGAAGCGCGGCATGGCCGAGCAAGCGGTAAAGGCGTGGGCGTTGTAGATGCGTTCATAGGCGAACTGCTGCGCCGCCACGCCCCAGCCGCGCAGCTTGCCGTAGCCGAGCAGGCTGGGGCCGACGGTCCCGTAGGCGAGCCCCGCCGGCGCGACCTGGTGGCAGGCATAGCAGTTGCCGCCGCTCGGCGCGCCGGGCTTGTCGCTATAGCGCAGGCCCGTGAAGTCCTCGGCGATGCGCTCGCCCTCGCGCCAGTCGCCGATCAGCTTCGCCGGGTAGCGGATCGCCGCGCGCTGCGCGCTCATCAGCCGCTGCGCCACATCGGCCGGAGGGGAGTTGCGATATTCGGAGCAGGCGCGCTGCACCTCGTCCTGCACTGCGACCCGCGCCAATACCGCCGCATCGCCGCCCGCGAACGAGGAGATGAAAGCCGCCTCGGCGCGCGCCGCGATGTCGTCCTGGCCGAGCAGCGCCGGCGAAGACGCGAAGACCAGCGCCGACAGCCAGAGGACCGAGCGCTTCACCGCTTCACGCTGGGCGCGGCAATCACGCCCCCGTTTGCGTGCTGCGCCATGAACACCTGCAGCGCGATTGCCGCCTCCGATCCGTAGCGCAGCTGCGGATGGCGCGCGGCCCAGTAGCAGATCGCGAGCCAGTCCTGCATCGTGTGCACTTCGCCGGCAGCGACGCGGTAGGCCGGCCAGGTCGGAAAGACGACGCGCGCCTCCCAGGCGTCGGTCAGGTTTGCGAGCCGCTGCAGGCGCACGCGCTTGTCCTGCAGGGTATGGCAGGTGGCGCAGGAGAAATCGTGCGTGCCGGCGCGGCGATGGAAGAGGCGCTCGCCGATGCGGTAGGCCTCGATTTCCTTCGGGTGAGCGAGCGGCGCCGCGAGGTGCATGCCGTTCGACTGCGACGCGACGTAGGCGGCGAGGCTTTCCAGCTCGACCATGCGCGCATCGCCGCGCGCGTGCTGCGGAAACGCGTCGTCGCCGAATCCCTGGAGCTGGCGCATGCACGTCATGAGCCGCGACTCCAGGTCCTCGACCCGGTTGCTGTCGGCGAAGTAGCGCGGCAGCTGCGCGTGGACCCCTTTCACCACGCCCGGCCCGCGCCCGAAATCGCAAGCCTCGAGCGAAGCGTTCTTCGGTCCACGCTTCGCGCTGAACAACTCTTCACCATTGAGGACGAAGAGCTCCGCCGGCGAAGCATCCTGCAGCGCCTGGCGATACTGCTTCACCGTCTGGTCGAGGCGCTCGTCGGCCTGTGCCGCCACGCAAAGCAATACGAGCAACAGCAGCCAAAGCGCGCGTGTCATTGGATGATCCGGTCGGCGCGCACCAGCACCGACTGGGGAACCGTGATGCCCAGCGCGTTCGCCGTCTTGAGATTCAACACCAGCTCGACGGTAGTGGCCATCTCGATCGGCAGCTCGGCCGGCTTCGCCCCCTTTAGGATGCGGTCCACGTAGGATGCCGAGCGCCGGAACATCGACGGAATGTCCGGGGCGTAGCTCACCAGCCCGCCGGCCTCGGTAAGGAAGCTCCAGCCGGAGATCACCGGGATGCGCTGCTGCAAGCCGAATTCCGCGATATAAGTCCGATTGGTGGAGACCAGGCCGCTTTCGAACGCCACATAGAGCGCGTCGGGCTTCGCCGCCTTGAGCTTTTCCAGCGCGCCGCGCAGCTCGGCATCGGAGCCGAGACCGAACGGCTCGGCCCGAATGCCCAGGCGCTTGATGGCCTCGATCGTCACGGCCGCCTCGGCGCGCGCATTGGGGTTGCGGACATCCCAGAGCACCGCGACGTGCTTCGCTCCCGGCACGAGGTCCTGGATGAGCTGCACGCGCTTGCCCGCGAGCTCGCTCGAGAGAAACGATAGGCCGGTAAGGTTGGCCTCGGGACGCGAAAGCGAGCGCACTGCGCCGATGCCGATCGGGTCGCCCATCGCCTGCATGACGATCGGCAGCGTCCGCGTGCACTTCTTCGCTGCCATGACGGCGATCGCGCCCGAGGTCACGATCAGGTCGACCTTCTGCGCGACCAGGTCCTGGCACACGTCGTCGATGAAGTCCTCCGCGCCCTGGGCGGACCGATAGATCACTTCGACGTTCTTTCCGGGCACGTAGCCGCGCTCGCGCAGCCCGTCGAGGAACGCCTGGCGCTCGCGCGACGGCGGCTCGGAGAGCGAAACCACCATGAGGTAGCCGATCTTCGGCGTGCGTGCCTGCGCGAATGCGGCCGGCACGGCCCACAACGCGCATGCCGCGAAAAGGAAACCGCGACGATCCGTCACTCGATCACCTCGTCCGCGCGGAACAGCACAGACTTCGGAATCTCGATGCCGAGCGCTCTGGCAGTTTTGAGGCTGATCAGCATCTGGAAGTTGGTCGGCT
>DASQGB010000275.1:0-4372 GCA_035632815.1 Burkholderiales bacterium
GCTTCGAGCCGCTGCGCTTCGTGCCGAAGGGCAAGAGGATCGTTCTCGGGTTGATCTCGACCAAGACGCCGGTCCTTGAGAAAAAAGGGAGTCTGAAAAAGCGCATCGACGAGGCGGCCAAGTACGTCGCCCTCGAAAACCTGTGCCTCTCGCCGCAATGCGGCTTTGCCTCGAGCGAGGTAGGAAACAAGCTGACCGAGGACGACCAGAAGCGAAAGCTCGAGCTGGCGGTACAGGTCGCTCACGAGGTGTGGGGATAAACTTCAGGGTTAGAATCGCAACACTCTAGGAGGAGGGAAAAATGAAGAGGACTTTGCTGTTGGCCGCCGCCGTCGCCGCGGCGTTCCCCGTTTACGCGCAGCAGCCGATCCGCATCGGCCTGGTGCTCACCCTGTCGGGCCAGTTCGCCGACGCCGGCAACCAGCTCGACAACGGCATCAAGACCTACATGAAGCAGCACGGCGACACCGTCGCCGGCCGCAAGATCGAGATCATCCGCAAGGACACCGGCGGCCCTGCGCCCGACGTCTCCAAGCGCCTGTCGCAGGAGTTGGTGGTGCGCGACAACGTCGACCTCCTCGCCGGCTACGTGCTCACGCCCAATGCGATGGCGGCCGGCGACGTCTCGGCCGAGGCGAAGAAGTTCATGGTGGTGATGAACGCCGCCACCTCGATCGTGATCACCAAGTCGCCCTACATGATCCGCACCTCGGTGGTTCTGCCGCAGGTGATGGAAACCTTTGGCACCTGGGCGGCCACCAAGGGCGGTCTGAAGCAGAACTACACCATGGTGACCGACTACGGCCCGGGCCACGACTCCGAGGCGGCGTTCCAGAGCGCGTTCAAGGCCGCCGGCGGCACCATCGTCGGCTCGGTGCGCTTCCCGGTGGCGAACCCGGACTTCTCCGCCTTCGTGCAGCGCGCGAAGGACATCGCGCCGGAGTCGATCTACATCTTCATCCCGGGCGGCGCGCAGCCCGCGGCGCTCGGCAAGGCGTTTGCCGAGCGCGGCATCGACAAGAAGAAGACGCGCATCCTCGGCTCGGGCGAGACCACGGCGGAAGCCGCGCTGAAGAGCATGGGCGACACCGCGCTCGACATCATCACGGCCTGGCACTACGACTACAAGCTCGACAACAAGCTGAACCAGGCCTTCGTCAAGGAGTTCAACGCCATGCACGGGCGCAACCCGGACTTCTTCTCGATCGGCGGCTACGACGGCATGCACGCCATCTACGAGACGCTGAAGAAGACCAACGGCAAGACCGACGCCGAGGCGATGATCGCCGCCGCCAAAGGCCTGAAGTGGGACAGCCCGCGCGGCCCGATGTCGATCGACGCCGAGACGCGCG
This sequence comes from Burkholderiales bacterium, assembly GCA_035632815.1. Lineage (GTDB taxonomy): Bacteria > Pseudomonadota > Gammaproteobacteria > Burkholderiales > SG8-39 > SCGC-AG-212-J23. Next base: position 1,353 of record DASQGB010000275.1, read on the forward strand.
ACGTGGTGCAGGATGTCTACATCCGCCGCGTGCAGAAGGTCGGCAACGAGCTGGTCAACGTGCCGTTCGACAAGATCAGCGCGGTGAAGGATCCGGCCGGGGAGCGGAGGAAACAGCAGAAGAAGTAGCGCCGCCATGTTCGCATCGGCGGCGGGCGTGCTCTTCGACGGGTTCGCCTACGGGATGCTGTTGTTCCTGCTGTCGGTGGGGCTGTCGGTGACGCTGGGGATGATGAATTTCGTAAACCTGGCGCACTGCAGCTTCGCCATGGTGGGCGGGTACACCACCGTCTCGCTGATGACAAAGCTCGGCTGGCCGTTCCTCGCCACGCTGCCGATGGCGTTCGCCGCCGGCGCAGCGGTTTCGCTTCTTCTCGAGAAAACCCTCTACCGCAGGCTGTACCGCGCCACCGACCTCGACCAGTGCCTGCTGACCATCGGCATCGTTTTCGTCTCGATCGCCGTGTTCGCCTGGTTCTACACCACCGAGCAGCAATCCATCCGCGTCCCCGAGTACCTGCAAGGCTCGGTGCACGTGGCGGGGATGAGCTTCGCGAGCTACCGCATCTTCCTGGTCGTCATCGGGCTGGCCACCACCGCGCTGCTGATTTTTCTGCTAGAAAGAACGCGTTTTGGCGCTCGAGTGCGCGCGGCGGTGGACAACCAGCGCATGGCGCGCGGTCTGGGGATCGACGTGGACCGCGCCTTCATGATCACTTTCGCGCTCGGCGGCGGCCTCGCTGGCCTGGGCGGCGCGCTCTCCATCCAGGTCGTCGGCCTCGACCCGACGTTCGCCCTCTCCTACCTGGTGTACGTGCTAATCGTCGTCGCGGTGGGCGGCCTCGGCTCGATCGGCGGCTCGTTCGCCGCCGCCACCGTGCTCGGCATCAGCGACATGGCGGGCAAGTATTACTTCCCCTGGCTCGGGGCGTTTCTCATCTATCTCGTGATGGTGGCGCTGCTCATGTGGCGCCCTGCAGGCCTGTTTGGCAAACGCTAGCGCCCATTTTCAGGCGAAGGTGCGCTGGCACCCGCTGGAGATCGTCTTCTGGCTGTGCACGCTGCTGCCGTTCGTCGTCACGCCGAATTACCTCTCGCTCGCCAGCCAGATCGCGATCACGGCGCTGTTTGCGCTTTCGCTCGACCTGATCCTCGGCTACGCCGGCATCGTCTCGCTCGGCCACGCCGCGTTCTTCGGCGTCGGCGCGTATAGCGCGGGACTCCTCGCCAAGCATTATTGGGGGGAGCCTTTGTCCGGACTGATAGTTGCAGCGCTCGCCGCGGGGCTGGTCGGCTACGCCACGAGCCACATCATCGTGCGCTTCCGCCACCTGGCGCTGATCATGCTGACCATGGGCCTTGGACTGTTGCTGCACGAGGCGGCCAACAGCGCGAGCGCCCTCACCGGCGGCGTCGACGGCCTGCAGGGATTCAAGGTATCGTCGGTGCTCGGCTTCCGCTTCGACATGTTCGGCCGCACCGCGTATGCGTACTCGCTCGCCGTTCTTTTTATTTGTTTTTTAGTTTCCAGAAGAATTGTCCACTCGCCGTTCGGCCTGGCCTTGCGCGGCATCCGGGAGAACGGGACGCGCATGGCGGCGATCGGCGCGCCGAGCCGCGCGCACCTGCGCAAGGCCTACACCATCGCCGCCGTGATGGCCGGCATTGCCGGCGCCCTCCTCACGCATACCACCTCAACCGTGTCGCTCGAAGTCCTGTCCTTCGGGCGCTCGGCGGACGTGCTGGTGATCCTGATCCTGGGCGGCGCCGGGCGCCTCTACGGGGGCGTCATCGGCGCCATCATCTACATGGTGGCGCGCGACCAGTTCTCGGGCATCAATCCGCAGTACTGGTATTTCTGGATCGGCCTGCTGCTGGTAGCGGTGGTGATGTTCCTTCCCAACGGGATTCTTGGCGGACTGAGTGCTCTCTACAAGAAATCTCAGTAAATCCTTCGGCTCGCTGCTCGTCGCCGGCAACATCGACCTCGATCTGCCGCAGGGCGTGCGCTACGCGCTCATCGGGCCCAACGGCGCCGGCAAGACCACGCTCATCAACCTCATCACCGGCATGCTGCGGCCCGACGCGGGCGAGATCCGCCTCGGCGGCGAGGACATCACCTCCTTCAGGCCCGAGGCGCGCGTGCGCCGTGGCCTCGCGCGCACCTTCCAGATCAATACGCTTTTCCCGCAGCTCACCATGCTGGAGTCGGTGACGCTGGCGGTGCTCGAGAGGAACAACGATTCGCGCATCTGGTGGAGGCGCCTGCCGGCGTACCGGCCGGCGATCGACGAAGCTCACCAGATCATCGGTTCCCTGGGTCTGGAAAGTGCATCTCTGCGTCTTACCCGGGAACTTGCCTATGGGCAGCAGCGCCTGCTGGAAATCGCGCTCGCGCTCGCCACGCGGCCGCGCGTGCTGCTGCTCGACGAGCCGGCCGCGGGCGTACCGAAAGACGAGAGCGCGGCGCTGTTCAGCGCCATCGCCGGGCTGTCGCAGGAGCTCACCGTCCTCTTTATCGAGCACGACATGAACGTCGTGTTCCGCTTCGCCAGCCGGATCCTGGTGATGGTTGGCGGTCGCGTCCTGGTGCAGGGCACGCCCGAGGAAATCGCGCACGATCCGAAGGTGCGCGAGGTCTATCTTGGCAAAAAGCATGTTGCTTGAGTTGGACAAGGTGCGCGCCGGGTACGGCGACTCGGTCGTGCTCGACGGCATGTCCCTCGCGCTCCCCGAGCACGGCAGCCTGGCGGTGCTCGGCCGCAACGGCGTCGGCAAGTCGACGCTGCTCCTGACGATCATGGGGTATGCGAATGTGAAGCGCGGGAAGATCGTTTTCCGGGGAACAAACGTGACCTGGCTGGCCGCCCACAAGCGCGCCGGCCTCGGCATCGGCTGGGTGCCGCAGGAGCGCGAGATCTTTCCCTCGCTGACGCTGGAGGAGAACCTGACCGTCGCGGCGCGACCCGGCCCCTGGAGCCTCGACACCGTGTATGCCCTCTTTCCCCGCCTGAGGGACCG
>DASQGB010000276.1:0-7258 GCA_035632815.1 Burkholderiales bacterium
CGCGAGGCGGACCAGCGCGTACGCGACGCCCTCGAGCGCGCGGTGGCCGAGCGTACCACCCAGCTGCAGGAAGCGCAGGCGCGGGCGCAGCACCTCGCCGACCACGACGCGCTCACCGGCCTGCCCAACCGCAGGCTGCTCGAGGACCGGCTCACGCAGGCGCTGGCGCTCTCCCATCGCAACCGCCAGCAGACCGCGGTGATGTTCGTCGACCTCGACCGCTTCAAGACCATCAACGACTCGCTCGGGCATGCCGTCGGCGACTCGCTGCTGAAGGAGATCTCGAAGCGCCTGGTGAACCAGCTGCGCACCGGCGACACCATCTGCCGCATCGGCGGCGACGAGTTCGTCGTCGTGCTGCCCGAGGTCAAGCGCCCCTCGGACATTGCGCAGGTGGCGCAAAAGGTGAACGAGCAGCTGTCCGTGCCGGTGACCATCGAGGAGCGCGAGCTCTTCGTCACCTCCTCGATCGGCATCGCCGTGTTCCCCGACGACGGGCGCGACGCCGAGACGCTGATCCGCAACGCCGACGCGGCGATGTACCACGCGAAGGAACTCGGGCGCGGCAACTACCAGTTCTTCACCGAGCAGATGAACCAGGCGGCGTCGCGGCGCCTCGCCCTCGAGAGCGACCTGCGCCGCGCGCTCGGCAGAGGCGAGCTGCGCGTGCATTACCAGCGCATCGTCGAGGCGAAGAGCGGCCGCGTCGCGGGGCACGAGGCGCTGCTGCGCTGGCAGCACCCGGAGCGCGGCCTGGTGCCGCCCTCGGAATTCATCCAGCTCGCCGAGGAGACCGGCCTGATCCTCAAGATCGGCGAATGGGTGCTGCGCGAGTCCTGCCGCTGGGCCACCTTCATAGGCGTCGACCGCGGCCTGCAGGTGTCGGTGAACCTGTCGCCGCGCCAGTTCAACGATCCCAAGCTGCCGCAGGTGGTGGCGAGCGCCCTGCAGGAGACCGGCCTGCCGCCGCGGCTGCTCGAGCTCGAGATCACCGAGAGCACGGCGATGCAGCAGACCGACGTGACCCTGGGCACGCTGCGCCGCCTCAAGCAGCTCGGCGTGTCGATCGCCATCGACGACTTCGGCACCGGCTACTCGAGCCTCGCCTACCTGAAGCGCTTCCCGGTGGACAAGCTGAAGATCGATCGCAGCTTCGTCGTCGAGTCACCCGACGACCGCGACCAGGGCGCGATCATCTCCGCCATCGTCGCGCTGGCCCGCGCGCTCCAGATCAAGGTGATCGCCGAGGGTGTCGAGACCGAGACGCAGCGCGAATTCCTCACGAGCTGCGGCTGCGACTACCTCCAGGGCTATCTCACTGGCGGTCCCGTGGACGCTGATACGGCTTCCAAGGATTTCGTCTAGCTTTGAACTCCGGCAGTAGTTTTGCGGGCGGCGTTCGCGCCGGCGTCCCCGTGATCCTGGGCTATCTGGGCATCGGCTTCGCCGCCGGCGTGGTCGAGCGCGCGGCGGGCTTGTCGTACGCCGAGGTGCTGCTGCTCTCGACGGTGCTGTACGCCGGCTCGGCGCAGTTCGTCGTCACCAGCATGCTCACGCTGGCGACCCCCGCGCCGGCGATCGTGTTCACGGTGTTCCTTCTCAACCTTCGCCACCTGCTGCTGGCGGCGGCTCTCGCGCCGGCGCTGCGCGGAGTGCCGGCGTGGAAGAACGCGCTGCTCGGCCTGCAGCTCACCGACGAAACCTTCGTCGTCGCCTCCGGAAAATCCAGGCTGTCTGCGGCGTGGATGGCCGGGCTCAATATTTCCGCGTGGGCGGCGTGGGCAGTGGCGAACCTTGCGGGTGCGGCGCTTCCGGGGAACACGCGCGTGCTGGCGTTCGCGCTGCCGTGCATGTTCGCCGGCCTGCTGGTCTTCCAGGTCCGGCATCTCGGCAGATCGCGGCTTGCGCTTCCCGTGGTTTGCGTAGCTGGACTGGCCGCGCTCGCCATTCACCCCATCGGCGCCACGGCGCTCGCCGCCACCTGCGGTCTCCTGCTGCAGCGATGGATGTACGCCCCGAATTCCTCGCGCTAGTGCTCGGCTGCGCGCTGGTCACCGCGCTGCCGCGCGTGCTGCCGCTCGTGCTGCTCGCGAAAGTCCAGTTGCCGCCCTGGCTCGCCGACTGGCTGCGCTACGTGCCGATCGCGGTGCTCTCGGCGTTGCTTACAATGGAGTTGTCATCGGGAGGAATTCCCGGCGTCGCCGGGGTTACGGTCGCGCTGGCAGTAGCGGCGGCGACGCGCAGCCTTCTTGGCTGCGTGGCGGCCGGCGTCGCGGTCTACTGGCTGCTAGGTTGAGCGGCGCCGCTTCTGCTTGAGCAGCTCCTCGATGCCCTTGATGCTGAGCTCGACGCCGATCATGTTGGGATTCACGTCGAGGGCGCGGCGGAACCAGGCGAGGGCCTGCTCGTGCTCCTCGAGCTGGAGATGGATCTGGCCGAGGCCCGAGAGCGCGCCGAAATGCGCCGGGTTGCGCTTGAGCACCTCGTCGCAGTCGGCGATCGAGCTGCGGTACTCGCCGGCGAGGTAGCGCGCGGTGGCGCGCCGGTTCCAGCCCTCGGCGAAGTCCGGTTTTCTCTTGATGACTTCCGAGAACACGGCAATCGATTCGACATGCCGGCCGGCCTGCATCTCTTGCGTGCCGCGGGCCATCAGCCGGTCGACCTCGGCATCGCCCGAGCGGCCCCACAGCAGCCACAAGCCCTGCTCGGCGTAGCCGCGCACGAGCGCGCTTTCGTCGCGCAGGCGCTCGTGCAGCAGCGCCGCGTCCGCCATGCCGCCAAGGTTCGCAATCCACACCACGGCCTCGGCGCGCGTCGCGGCGTCGGCATGGCGCAGAGCATCGAGCGCCTCGCCGCGCGATTTCGGCGCCTCGGGGAATGCCGGCGCTGCGGCAGCTGTTAGCGCCGCTACTAGGAGTACCATTTTGAAAATGGAGAACACCGCCATGCCCCGTGCCTTCATCTTAGCGCTTGTCTTGATCTGCGGCGCGGCATCCGCCGCCGATTCCGGCCCGGACGCCACGCCGGCGCCGAAGGACCCGGCGCTCGAGCGCTACAACGCCGCCAGCGCGAGCAAGGACTGGAGCGGGGCCGCAGCGGCGATGAAGGAAGCGTTGTCGCGCGAGCCGAACAATTCCGACTATCACAACCGGTATGCCTACTCGCTGCGCAAGGGGCTGGACCCGGATATGAATCTGGTTTTCAAGCACTACAACGAGGCGCTGCGCATCGACCCGAAGCACCGCGGCGCGCACGAGTATATCGGCGAGGCCTATCTCATGGTCGGCAACGTCGGCAAGGCGAAGGAGCACCTCGGCCAGCTCGACCGGCTGTGCTTCTTTCCCTGCCAGGAGTTCCGGGACCTGAAGAACGCGATCTCGGAGCACGAGAAGAAGCGCTAGAAGCCAAAAGCGGTCGGATATTCTAGCGGCATGAGCCAGCGCGCCTACCGCATTGCCCCGACCGATTCCACCACCTTCTACCCGCGGCTCATCGGCCGGCACGGCGCGGTCGCGGCGAACTCCTACCTTTCGGTCAATGCCGGCGTCGATGTCCTGAAGGCAGGCGGCAACGCCATCGACGCCGCAGTGGCCGCGACGCTGGTCGAGGGGCTGGTGAATCCGCAGATGCATACCATCGGCGGCGAATGTCCGATCCTGCTGCGGCTCGCGGGCGAATCGCGCGTGATCTCGATCAACGGCAACATGGCCGCGCCGCGCGCCGCGACCCCTCAAGCTTTTTCTTCCAGGGGTTGCAAGGATATTCCGGAGGAAGACATCCTCGCGGCGGGCGTTCCGGCGGCGTTCTCGGCGCTCATGACGGTGCTTACCCGCTGGGGCACCATGAGCTTCCGCGACGTCTCGGCGCACGCGCGCGAGCTCGCCGCGAAAGGCTTCGCGCTCTCCGCCGGCCTCCATCGCCAGCACAAGTACGGCCTTACCGACCTGCGCGAGAAGTTTCTCGCGCGCTGGCCGCAGAGCGCGCGGCTTTATCTGCGCGGCGGCGAGGTCCCGCAGGAAGGCACGCTGCTGCGCAACGAAGCGCTCGCGTCCACCTACGACTATCTTGCCAATGCGAAGGATCCGCACGAGGCCTTCTACCGCGGCGATGTGGCTGCCGAGATCGCGAAGTTCTCGAAGGAGCGCGACGGCCTGCTGGCCCGCGAAGACCTGGAAGCGTTCGAGACCCGGGTAGAGCAGCCGGTCTCGCTGCGCTTCGGCGATGTGGAGCTCTTCAAGTGCGGCTTCTGGACGCAGGGGCCGGCAGAGCTGCAGACCATCGCCCTGATGTGGCAGCACAAGGTCAAAGCGATGCAGCCCGGCAGCGCGGACTACTGCCATCTGCTGATCGAGGCGATGAAGCTCGCTTTCGCCGATCGCGAGCAGTACTACGGCGACCCCACGCAGGCGCTGGTTCCCGGCGAGGTCCTGCTATCTGAAGAATATTCTAGGAAGAGAGCCGAGTTGATCGACATGCGTCACAGCAGCCGGGACCTGCGGCCGGGCGATGCGAGGCGCAACGCGCCGCTCCTGCCGCAGGACGAGATCCTCACGCCGAAGGACTGGGGCCCGGGCACGGTGCACGTCGATGCGGTCGACGCGAAGGGCAACATGGCCTCGTTCACGCCCAGCGGCGGCTGGCTCAAGTCCGCCGAGGTGGTCGGGCCGCTCGGCTTTCCGCTGTCCGTGCGCATGATGACCTTCTATCTGCAGCCGGCGCATCATCCGAACGTCGTCGCACCGGGCAAGCGACCGCGCACGACCCTCACGCCGGCGCTCGCCTTCAAGGATGGCCGGCCATGGATGGCTTTCGGCACGATGGGCGGCGACAACCAAAGCCAGTGGCTGCTGCAGTTCTTCCTGTACCGCGCCGCCTTCGGCATGAGCCTGCAGGAGGCGATCGAGGCGCCGCGGCTGTCGACCGAGCATTTCCCGGGCTTCTTCGCCCCGCATCAGGGCGTCCCCAACCGCGTGCGCATCGAGCCGCGCTTCGGCGGCAAGGTGCTCGACGAGCTCAGGCGCCGCGGCCACGACCTCGAGCTCGCGCCGGACTGGAGCGAGGGCTTCGTTTCGGCGGCGCAGATCGACGAGCGGACCGGCCTCCTCGAGGCCGGCTGCGATCCGCGCGGCTCGAAGTCGGAGTGCTTCCCTTCGTTCGCTTACTGCTGGTAGGAAATCGGGGTCAGAGCCCGATTCGTCGTCCGAGATTGGCTCTGGGCGGATTCCAGTTGACTCCGTTAGAAATGAAAAACTTGATGTCACAATCTGTGACTTCAAGTCCAGTAGATTAAGGAATCAAGGCGTTGCAAAGATGTGGTCATAAAAATCTGACCGCATCACACGGAGGTAGGCGCTTACTTCCGCGATCGCTTTACTTTGCCTTTTCGTTTCCTGGAAATCGGGCTCTGACCCCGATTTCCGAGCTTTCTGTTCGCCAGCCTGGTGCCGGCGGCCAGCGCCTTGAGCTTCGCAATGGCGATGTCGCGGTCCATCGGCGCCATGCCGCAATTCGTGCAGGCAAAGAAATGCTTGGCGGGCACATATTTCAAGGCGCGCTGGATCGTCTGGGCGACCTGTTCGGGCGATTCCACCGTGTTACTCGCGACATCGATCACGCCGACCAGCACGTCCTTGCCCTTCAACAGCTTGAGGAGCTCGACCGGCACCCGGGAGTTGATGCATTCCAGCGAGACCTGGTCGATGCGGCTGTTCGCGAGAGCCGGAAAGATCTCCTCGTATTGGCGCCACTCGCCGCCAAGGGTCTTCTTCCAGTCGATGTTCGCTTGGATGCCGTAGCCGTAGCAGATGTGGACGCAGGTCGTGCACTTCAGGCCTTCGATGGCGCGGTGCAGGGCGTCGATGCCCCAGCGCTTGACGTCCGCCATGTAGACGTTGAACGCCGGCTCATCGAACTGGATCACGTCGACGCCGTCCTTCTCCAGCGCCCGCGCCTCCTCGTTGAGCAGCGCGGCGAAAGCCATGGCGAGCTTCACCTTGTCGCCGTAATGGCGGTCGGCGATGGTGTCGACGATGGTCATCGGACCCGGCAAGGTGATCTTGATCTCGGATTTTGTATGGCTGCGTAAGAGAACAGCTTCGGTCTGGTGCACGCGACCCTTGAGGCGCAGCGGCCCCACCACGACCGGCACCATTGCGTCGTAGCGGTTGTCGCGGATGCCCATCTTGACCTTGTGGTCGAAATCGATGCCCTCGACGAACTCGAGGAAGCCGTGGACGAAATGCTGCCGCGACTGCTCGCCGTCGGTGACGATGTCGATGCCGGCGTCCTCCTGCTGCTTTAGCCAGACCAGCGTCGCGTCGCGCTTGGCCTCGGCGAGCTGCCGGCCTTCCTGGCGCCAGGAAGGCCAGAGCTTGCCGGTTTCCGCCAGCCACGCCGGCTTGGGCAGGCTTCCGGCGATGGTCGTTTTGAGCATGGGTCGCCTCCTGTTGTCGCTAATTTTGGACAGCGACGAAATGATGATCAACCAATATAATTCGGCTACAACAGGGGAGGGAAGTCCGTGTTAGGCATGATGATCGGTTCGTTTCTGTCGTTTGTCCTGGGGTGGTTCACGCCCGCAGCCGGTCCCGACTGGATGTGGGCCGGCGGGCGCGACGACTTCGTTCGCGGCCTTTATTTTCGCCCTAACGGGACCTTTCGCCGCTTTGGCCGGGTAGCGCTGATGCTGACGCTGCTCGCCGGCTCGGCCGCCGTCCTCTGGGTGTTGCATCGCTTGTAGGGGTACTAAAAGGGAAAAACCATGACGAAGCTGACAGTGGCCGTACTGGTGATCGGGTTGGGGCTTTCCGGGTCAGCCTGGGCGCAGACGCAGGCGCCGGCGCAGGCACCGGCGCAGCGCAAAGACTGCAACGAGCTCAAGGGCGAGATCGACGCCAAGATCAAGAAGAACGGCGTGGAGAAGTTCACCCTCGACATCGTCGACACGGATAAGCAGGCCGAGGGCAAGGTCGTCGGCACTTGCGACGGCGGCACCAAGAAGATCGTTTACAAGCGCGGCTGATTTCCCTCTTTGAGGGGAAGCAGCCAGGCGAGCGCCGCGAGCTGCAGCGCGGCGATGATCGCCAGCGCCGTCGCGTAGCCTTCGGGCGCATAGCGCCCGTCGGCGACCGGGTAGAGCTTCAGCACGGCTCCGATCCCCCATTGAAAAGCGAAAGACAAGCCGAACATCAGCACGTTTGACGCGGTATTGACGCGTCCGGTCATCTCGGCCGGAAAGAGCGGCGTAAGCACGGCGTAG
>DASQGB010000277.1:0-1560 GCA_035632815.1 Burkholderiales bacterium
TCCACACGCCGTGCTGGATGAGCGCGAGTGTGAGCCGGGCGGTTTCCTCGACCACGATCCAGCACGAGCCGCTGCCCACGGTCTTGCGAATGCGGTTGAAGGCCGCGATCAGGAAAGGCTGCACCGACGCGAGCTGCACGCCGGCAGCTACAAAGGTGGATGCAAGGGCCTCGATTAGCTGGCGGTCCACCGCGCAGGCAAGGCGCGGTCCCTTTGGTGCGGTCGCGGTGATCGTCACGTCCCACTCCGCCGACGCGGCGCCGTGCAGGACGGAGAAGCGGTGCCGTGCGAGCGCGAGCCACTGCTCGTCGGTCTTCAGCGCCTCGTTCCACGGCAGCAGCGTGTAGCGCACGAACTGGTCGGCGAGGACGACGTTCGCCTCGCGGTTGCGGTGCGGCTTGAGCAGCTCGGGCAGGGCGTCGAGCGGCGCGCGCCAGTCTTCGGCGCGCTCGAGCTCGATCGACTTGCCTCCCCATAGCATGATGCGGTCCAGGCCGAGCGCGATGCGCAGCGGCTTCCTACGCCACAAAAGTGACACGGTTGATCTCCTCTAGTGAGGTTTCGCCGGCGTTGACCAGCTTCATCGCCGCGTCGCGCAGCGGCAGCGTGCCCGCCGCGCGCGCGGCTTCCTTCAGCTTGCGCGCCGGAGCGCGCGCGACGATCAGCTCCCTCAGCTCGTCGTTCAGCACCAGCAGCTCGCCGATCGCCTTGCGGCCCTTGAAGCCGGTGCCGCGGCAGCTGCCGCAGCCTTTCGATTTGCATTCCCTGCAGAACACGCGGACCAGGCGCTGCGCGAGGACCCCGTTGAGCGCGGAGACCAGGTTGTACGCGTCCACCCCCATGTGCTGGAAGCGCCCGAGGACGTCGATCGCGTTGTTCGCGTGCACCGTGGTGTAGACCAGGTGGCCGGTGAGCGCCGACTGCACCGCGATCTCGGCGGTCTCGGAGTCGCGGATCTCCCCTACCATGATGCGGTCGGGGTCGTGGCGCAGGATCGAGCGCAGGCCGCGCGCGAAAGTGAGGCCCTTCTGCTCGTTTACCGGAATCTGCAGCACGCCGGGCAGCTGGTACTCGACCGGGTCCTCGATGGTGATGATCTTGTCCTGGCCCTTGTTCACCTCGCTGATCACGGCGTAGAGCGAGGTGGTCTTGCCGCTCCCGGTCGGGCCGGTGACGAGCAGCATGCCGTAGGGTTCAGTGGAGAGCTGGCGCAGCCGCGCTTTCACGTCCGCCTCGAACCCCAGAGCGTCGAGAGTCAACCCCTGCAGGTGCTCGGAAAGCGCCTGGCGGTCGAGGATCCGGATCACCGCGTCCTCGCCCAGCACGCTCGGCATCACGGAGACGCGGAAATCGATCTCGCGGCCTGCCTCTGTTCCGCTTTTATGGCGCGCCTTGAAGCGCCCGTCCTGCGGCACGCGCCGCTCGGCAATGTCGAGCTCCGACATCACCTTGATGCGCGAGATGACGTGCTCGGCGAGCTCGGTGCCCGGCACCGACTCCGCGGGCGTGAGCACGCCGTCGATGCGGTACTTGATGGTGAGGCCGGCGCCGGTCGACTCC
>DASQGB010000278.1:0-2091 GCA_035632815.1 Burkholderiales bacterium
CACGCGCTTCTCGGCCTCCGCCTGAGACATTCCCGTGCGCTGCGAGACCACCTGTGCGACGTGGCGCGCGTCCTCCGGCGGCAGCTTTCCCGTGGCGGCGGCGTTGGTGAAGATGCGCGTGACTTCGGCGGTGGATTGCTCGGGCGTGGTCGCTTTGGCGGACCCGCCTTTGGGACCGCGGAACAGGGAATCGACGAAATAGCCCATCGGGCCGTCGCCGCCCTTGGCTGCGTCGGCGCCGGCCGCGGCAGCGCCGCCGGCCGCAGCGGCCGTCGCGGCGGTGGCGGCGCCTCCGGCGACCTGGGCGCCGGCCTGCACGCCGCCGCTGATGATCGAGGTCACCGTCGTAGTCAGCAGCGCTGCGGTGCCCAGCGTGGCGACCGCCCAGGCGAGGAAACCGTGGGCGGTGTCGCGAAAGGCGATCTCGTCGGTACGGAGGTCGGTCCATTTCGTGCGCAGCCGGCCTGCCATGTAGCCGCCCAAGGCGGACGCCGCGAGCTGCATGAAGGTCACCCACAGGATGGTTCCGATGCCCAGGGCCTTGGCGCTCGCACCCTCGTTCGCCCAGGGAGAGAGCGACGAGAGACCCAGCCCGGTGCCCAAGAACAGCAGGATCAGGGAGAGGGCAGCCGCCGCGGCTGCGCCGGCGAAGACCGCGGCCCAGGAGACAGCGCTGGCGCTCGGTCCAAGTGGCGTGCCATAGAGTGGATCGCGGCGGGTGTCGGATGTGATCGTAGCCATGGAAAGCCTCCTCCTATAAGGACACCGCGGAGGGGAGCAATCGACGTGCCGCGCCGCTGGCTCACGCCCTGAGCTACCTGCGCAGCCATCATGGTCGTAAGGAGAACCACTACACCATGGCGCGAACCATCATCGTCGACGGCGGGGAGAAGATCGCCTGCCCCAAGTGCAACCACGGCTTTCCGCTTTCGGAGGGCATCTCGCGCCGGACCATCGAGCGCTACGCCGACGAGTTCGAGCGCGGCCTCGCCGAGCAGAAGAAGGTTTTGGAGCGCGAGCTCGTCGCCGAGAAGGAGAAAGCCCTGTCGAAGTTCCGCAGCGAGGAGCTGCTGCTTCGCCGCCAGCTGCGCGAGCTGGAAGAGGCGAAGAAGAACCAGGACCTCGATTACCAGAGGAAGCTCGATGAAGAGCGCAAGCGCATCGAAGCGCAGGCGCGCGCCGCCGCCGGCGAGGAAATCGGCCGCCGCGAGGCGCAGTACAAGGCGCAGATCGAGTCCGCCCAGCGCGAGGTCGCGGACTTGAAGCGCAAGCTCGAGCAGGGCTCGCAGCAGCTCCAGGGCGAGGCGCTCGAGCTCTCGCTCGAAGCGCTGCTGCGCAACGCCTTCCCCTTCGACGAGATCGTCCCCGTCCCCAAGGGCATGAACGGCGCCGACCTCCTGCAGCACGTGCGCTCGCCCTCGGGCCACTGCTGCGGCACCATCATCTGGGAGGCGAAGCAGACCAAGGCCTGGCAGCCGGCGTGGCTGAGGAAGCTGAAGGACGACCAGCAGGCGATCGGCGCCGAGCTCGCGGTGATCGTCACCGCCGCGATGCCGCGCGATGGATCAGGAAAAAGCGAGCCCTTCATGCGCGAGGCCGACGTCTGGATCGTGCGCTTCGATGCCGCCCGGCCGCTCGCCGAGGCGCTGCGCGCGATGCTCCTCGAGCTCCACAAGGCGCGCCAGGCCAACCTCGGCCGCGCCGAGAAAATGGAGCTCGTCTACAACTACATCTGCAGCCCGCAGTTCACGCAGCGGGTGAAGTCCGTCGTCGACGGCTTCGCCGCCATGCGCCAGGACCTCGAAGCCGAGAAAATGGCGGTGGCGCGCATGTTCAAGAAGCGCGAGTCGCAGCTCACCCGCATGAGCGACGGCCTGCTCGGCGTCGTCGGCGATCTCCAAGGCATCGGCCAGGAGAGCCTCGCCCAGCTCGACACCATCGCCGCGCTGCCGGTGCCTCTGGAGGAGGATGAAGTTTCGCCCCCCTGACAAGGGGGGACGCGAGCGCTTTTCGCGAGCCGGGGGGTTGGTTTTTTTTACAGCCTCTTCACGAACGCGGCCGGCGTCTCGATCGCATACCGCTTTTTCAACG
>DASQGB010000279.1:0-6347 GCA_035632815.1 Burkholderiales bacterium
CGATGTGCATCCGATCGGCGAGCGGCTCAATGCGGTGCTGGAGAGCATCGCGGTGCTGACGGTGGCGGTGGCGGCGCTCGAGCTGGGCCAGACCATCCTCGAAGAGGAGGTGCAGCGCGAGGCGCAGATGAGCGCGCCGACCCGGGTGCGGCGTTTCCTGTCGCGCTTCATGGTGGTGCTGGTGGTGGCGCTGTCCATCGAGACCGTGGTGCTGACGTTCCGCTTCAGCCAGACCGCGCCCGAGCACCTGCCCTATGTCGCGAGCATCGGCCTGACGGCGGCCGCGCTGCTTGCAGCGTGGGGTCTCTTCATCCGCCTGAACCGCAGCGCCGAGGAGCTCGAGCCCGAAGCGATGCAGGAAGCCAAGCGCGAGGACCGCAAAGTGGAGAAATCCGCCAAAGGAGGGGGGCGATGAGCATCACCCGACACGACCCGAGCGCAATACTTTCCAACGCGGTCGAGCACGGCAACACCGTCTACCTTGCCGGCGTGGTCGCCAAGGACCTCGGCAAGGACGTCAAGGGCCAGACCAAGGAGATCCTCGACGAGATCGACCGCCTGCTCGCCAAGTGCGGCTCGAATAAGTCGAAGGCCCTGTCGGCGACCATCTGGGTCACCGACATCCGCAACCGCGCGCCGATGAACGAGGTGTGGAGCGCCTGGGTCGACGCGAAAAACCTGCCCGCGCGCGCCTGCGTCGAGGCGAAGCTCGCCGATCCGCGCGCGCTGGTCGAGATCATGATCGTCGCGGCGAAATAGGGCTCGCTATTCGAAGAGCCTGACCACCGCGTCTAGATCCGACCAGTTGAGCGCGCAGCTCGCCTGCGCGCGCACCACCGGCTTGGCGCGGAAGGCCACCGAGACCCCGGCCTCGGCCATCATCTTCAGGTCGTTTGCGCCGTCGCCGATCGCCACGGTTTGATGTTTTTCCGCCGCCAGCTGGCCGGCGATTTCGCGGAATCGGGCCGCTTTCGCCTCGGCGTCGACGATGTCGCCCACCACCTGGCCGGTGAGGCGGCCGTTCTCGATCTCCAGTACGTTCGAGACCGTGTAGTCGATGCCCAGACGCTCCCTCAGGCGCTCGACGAAGAACGTGAAGCCGCCCGAAACCAGCAGCAGCCTCACTCCATGTCTTTTGCATTCCGACAGCAGATCCTGCGCGCCGGGCGTGAGCTTGACCCGTTCCTCATAGACTCGCGCCAGCGCCGACTCCTTTAGGCCTGCAAGCAGCGCCACGCGCTGCCGCAAGCTCGCCGGGTAGTCGAGCTCGCCGCGCATTGCCCGCGCGGTGATCGAGGCGATCTCGGCCCTCTTCCCCGCGAGGTCGCCCAGCTCGTCGATGCACTCGATCGTGATGAGCGTCGAGTCCATGTCCATGGCGAGGAGCTTCAGGTCCGAAAACCGGCGTCCCTCGGGCATCCAGGCATGATCGATGTGCCTTTCCTCGCACCAGGACGCGACAGCCTCCCGCACCGGGACTGCCTTCAGCCGGTAAGCGCCCGGGCCGATCGATTCCACGACAGGACCGTCGAACATCGTTGCCAGCGCCTCCACTTGAGGCCTCTCCAGTGTCGGCGCCTGTAGAACGAGATTCGACATTAAGTTAATGTCATAACTACTTGATTAAATTATCTAAGCAGCCAGCTGTTGTAGGATCTCCTTCACCGCCTGAGCGCGCTCGGGCCAGGCGGGAAGCTTGGCCTCGACGCGCAGCCGCTCGGGCCCGGCGAGGCGCGCCTGGCGTCCGCGGCGGCGGATGAAATCAATCACCTTCGCGCCGTCGAGCGGCGGGTTCTTGATGAACTGCAGCTGCACCGCCTCGTGGGTGGCGTCGATGCGCGCGACGCCAAGGGGTTGCGCCGCGACGCGCACCTGGTGGCACTCGAGGAGCGCGCGCGCCGGCTCGGGCAGCTCGCCGAAGCGATCGACCAGCTCCTCGCGCAGCTCGTCCAGCGCCTCGCGGCTGCCGGCATCCGCGAGGCGCTTGTACAGCACCAGGCGCTCGTGCACGTCGCTGCAGTAGCTCGCCGGCAGCAGCGCCGGGACGTGCAGGTTGACCTCCGTGGAAATATCGACGGTCCCCTCCAATTCGGGCGCGCGCCCCGCTTTCAATGCACGTACCGCACGCTCGAGCATGCGGGCATAGAGCGAGAAGCCGACTTCCTGGATTTCGCCCGACTGCTGCTCGCCGAGGACCTCCCCGGCGCCGCGGATCTCCAGGTCGTGCATCGCGAGATAGAACCCCGAGCCGAGCTCTTCCATCATCTGGATCGCCTCGAGGCGCTTCTTCGCCTGGGCGCCGAGGGCGTCCTGCGGCGGCGTGAGCAGGTAGGCGTAGGCCTGGTGGTGCGAGCGGCCGACGCGGCCGCGCAGCTGGTGCAGCTGCGCGAGGCCGAATTTATCGGCGCGGTGGATCACGATGGTGTTGGCGGTCGGGATGTCGATGCCGGTCTCGATGATGGTCGAGCACAGCAGCACGTTGGAGCGCTGCGCCGTGAAGTCGCGCATCACGCGCTCCAGCTCGCGCTCGCGCATCTGCCCATGGGCGATCGCGAGTCGCGCCTCCGGGAGGAGGCGCCGCAGCTTTTCTGCCATTCTCTCGATCGACTCGACCTCGTTGTGCAGGAAGTACACCTGGCCGCCGCGCTTCAACTCGCGCATCACCGCTTCCCGGATCAGGCCCTCGGACCAGGGCGCGACGAAGGTCTTGATCGCCAGGCGCTTCTCGGGGGCGGTGGCGATGACCGAGAAATCGCGGATCCCCTCGAGCGACATGGCGAGGGTGCGCGGGATCGGCGTGGCGGTGAGGGTGAGCACGTCGACCTCGGAGCGCAGCTGCTTCAGCGCCTCCTTCTGGCGCACGCCGAAGCGGTGCTCCTCGTCGATGATCACCAGGCCGAGGCGCTTGAGCTTGACGTCTTTCGACAGCAGCTTGTGGGTGCCGATGACGATATCCATCTCGCCCGTTTCCAGCTGCTTGATGATGGCGCTGGATTCCTTCGAGCTTCTGAAGCGGGAAAGCTCGGCGAGCTTCACCGGCCAGTCGGCGAAGCGGTCGGAGAAGGTCTGCAAATGCTGCTCGGCGAGGAGCGTCGTGGGGCACAGCACGATGACCTGCTTGCCGTCGGCGATCGCCACGAATGCGGCGCGCAGCGCGACCTCGGTCTTGCCGAAGCCGACATCGCCGCATACCAGCCGGTCCATCGGCTTGCCGGCCGCCATGTCCGCGACGACCGCCTCGATCGCCCCGGCCTGGTCGGGAGTCTCCTCGAAACCGAAGCCCTCGGCGAAAGCTTCCAGGTCGTGCTGCCGGATGCCGAAGGCATGGCCGTGGCGCGCGGCGCGGCGCGCGTACAAGGCGAGGAGCTCGGCGGCCGTGTCGCGCACCTGCTTCGCGGCGCGCGCCTTCGCCTTGTCCCACTCGCCGCTGCCGAGCTTGTGCAGCGGCGCCTCCTCGGGCTGGGCGCCGCTGTAGCGGCCGATGACGCCGAGCTGCGATACCGGCACGTAGAGCTTGTCGCCGTCCTTGTATTCAAGGATCAGGAACTCGCTTTCACCCTCCTCAAAACTCATCTTCTGCAAACCCATGTACCTGCCGATGCCGTGCTGCTCGTGCACCACCGGGTCGCCCACCTTCAGCTCGGACAGGTCGCGCAGCATGCCTTCGACCGAGCTGCGCTTTTCGGCGCGCGCGCGGCGCCGCACCACCCCGGCGTAGAGCTCGGCCTCGGTGACGATCGCCCAGCCTTCGGCCGGCACGATGAAGCCTTGCGCAAGCGGCGCGACCCCGAGGCAGAAGCTCTCCAGGGAAGAACTGAAATCCGCGAAGCTCGGGCAAAGGGCGGGCTTGAGGCCGTACTCGGCGAAGTAGCTCGCCATGGTCTCGCGCCGGCCCGGCGACTCGGCGGCCACCATGACGCGCAAGGCCGAGGTATCGAGGAAGCGCTTGAGCGCGGCGAGCGGATCGTGCGCGCGGCGGTCCACCGCGACCGCCGGCAGCGGCTGCGCGAGGAGCATTCCGTCTTCCTCCGCCTCGGTTGCGGGAAAGTCGATGCGCGGGTGCGCGCGCAGCCGCAGATAGAATTCCTCGGCCGGCACGAAGAGCTGGGGCGGAGCGAGCAAGGGCCGGTCCGCGTCGCCGCCGAGCAGCTTGTAGCGCGAGGTGGCGTCGCGCCAGAAATCCTGGATCGCGCCGCTCACGTCGTGGTGCAGCGCCACGCTGCATCCCCCGGGCAGGTAGTCGAGCAGGGTCGCCGCCGACTCGAAGAAGAGCGGCAGGTAGTACTCGATGCCCGCGGCCGGCACGCCATTCGAGACATCGCGGTAAAGGCGCTTCTTGGATGGATCGCCTTCGAACAGCTCCCGCCAGCGGCTGCGGAAACGCGCGCGCCCGGCCTCGTCCAGCGGGAACTCGCGCGCCGGCAGCATGCGGATCTCGTTTACCGAGTACAGCGTGCGCTGCGAGTCGACGTCGAAGGTCTTGATCGTGTCGACGACGTCGTCGTCGAGGTCGAGGCGGTACGGCAGGGCGCTGCCCATGGGGAAAAGGTCGATCAGCCCGCCGCGGAAGCACACCTCGCCCGGCGCCACCACCTGGGTGACGTGCTGGTAGCCGGCGGTCGCCAGCTGGCGCTTAAGGCTCTCAAGGTCGAGCCGCTCGCCGGTTTTCAGGAAAAAGGTATGACCTGCAATATAGGCGGGAGGGCAAAGGCGGACCAGCGCCGTGGGCGCCGGCACTACGGCGACGTCGAAGTCGCCGCGCTGGATGCGGTACAGCGTGGCGAGCCGCTCGGAGACCAGGTCCTGGTGCGGCGAGAACTGGTCGTAGGGCAGCGTCTCCCAGTCGGGGAGCAGGCAGGCGCGCGCCTGCGGCGCGAACCACGCGATCTCCTCGACCAGGCGCTGCGCGTCGAGCGCGGTGGCCGTGACGACGGCGAGCGCACCGCCGGCCTGCGCCAGCCGGGCGATGGCGAGCGCGTCCGCCGAGCCCGGGAGCCGGGTATAGCGCGTGCGTGAGGGGATCGTGTCGCGATGCATCCGGCGGGAAACCGTGTAATTATATCGTCCTGAATTTACAAGAACTTTACCTTTGTTCGCCCTCATTCCCGCCGCCGGCAGCGGCACGCGCATCGCCGGCGAAAGGCCCAAGCAATACGCGCCTCTGGCCGGCAAGCCGATGCTCTGGCACGCAGTTCGAGCAGTTTGCGTGCCTCCGATCGAGTCCGTGCTGGTCGTGCTCGCGCCCGGCGACCGGATCTTCGCGGCCGTCGACTGGAGCGCGTTCGAGGGCCGGTTGACGCCGCTCTACTGCGGCGGTGAAAGCCGGCGCGACTCGGTGTACAACGGGCTGGTGGCCGCCATGTCGGGGCTCGAAGCCGACGACTGGATCTTGGTGCACGACGCGGCAAGGCCTTGCCTGCCCAGGCAGGATTTGATGGCGCTGCTGACTGTGTGTGAGAACGATGCGATTGGCGGCATTTTGGCCCTGCCGGCGTCCGATACGGTGAAACGCGCCTCCAAAGACGAATCGGGAGCGCAGCGCATTGCCGGCACCGAGGAGCGCACGCAGCTATGGCTCGCCCAGACGCCGCAGATGTTCCGCGCCGGGCTGCTCATCAAGGCGCTCGAGCGGGCCGATCGCGGCGTGACCGACGAAGCCGCCGCGATAGAGAAGCTCGGGCTCAGGCCGCGGCTGGTCGTGGGCAGCCGGGAGAACCTGAAGGTGACCTACCCGGAAGACCTCGCCATGGCCGAAGCGATTCTCGCCCGGCGAGAGGTCTGCGGCGGATGAGGATCGGCCAAGGCTTCGACGTGCATCCCCTGGTCCCCGGACGCAAGCTGGTGATCGGCGGGGTCGAGATCCCGTATCACAAGGGGCTCGAGGGCCATTCGGATGCCGACGTGCTGCTGCATGCGATCTGCGACGCGCTGCTGGGCGCCGCGGCGCTGGGCGATATCGGCCGCCACTATCCCGACAGCGACGCCGCGTACGCCGGGGCCGACAGCCGGGGACTGCTGCGGGATGTTTCAACAAAGCTGAAAAACCTGAACCTGAGAGTCGTGAATATCGATGCCACCATCATCGCCCAGGCGCCGCGCATGACGCCGCATTTCGCCCGCATGGTCGCCAACATCGCCGCCGATCTGGAGCTCGAGCCGGGCCGCGTCAACATCAAGGCGACGAGCACCGAGCAGCTCGGCTTCGCCGGGCGCGGCGAGGGCATCGCCGCGCAGGCCGTCGCGCTTCTGGCGCCTCTGGGATAACCCGCGATGTATTCGCCGTCCTACAACCACCTCGAGGATCCCGCGGAGCTCTCGCAGTTCATGCGCGCGAACAGCTTCGCGCT